>JAZOAV010000220.1:0-26626 GCA_045595645.1 Faecousia sp. | reverse complement strand
AAAAGAGCAAGGGACTGTAAAATAACTTGTATATACATCTAAGGTGACGGAGGGAGCAAGCCCCCGCCCTACAAACATGTCAAGTAAGACACCGTAGGGCGGGGGTTTACTCCCGCCGTGAGGTTGTTTTATGAATCCGCAAGGGATACTTATGCGTTTTTTGTATCGTTTTATTTCAGGATCATGCCATCTTGGAAGGCGTGCCCCACCTTTTCTCCCAAGACCAAGTAGTGATGATTGGACGAGTCGTATGTAATGGGACGGAGCTTGGCAACATCTACCCTGCCCTCGGCATCCAAGTAAGCCTCGTCTACGCAAACATTGACGATTCTGCCCACTAAATGACAGCTTTCGGAGTCGTAGGAGATCATTTCGCACTCTAATGCCATGGGGAGCTCGTCAATCAGGGGGGCATCTACAAATTCGGATTTGCTGGCATGGAAGCCCGCCTTGGTAAACTTGTTGGGCTCTTTCTTGCCGGAAACGATTCCCACAAAATCACAGGCCTTTACATATTCTGCCGTGCCCATGGATACGGTAAATGCCTTTCGTGCCATCACATTCTCGGCGGTCTTATGGGACGCATCGACACAGATAGTAAGCTGGGCTTCCTCCGTCACACCGCCCCACGCCGCATTCATGGCATTGGGCGTTCCGTCCTCGTTGTAGGTGCCGATGATAAATACCGGCATGGGATAGCACAGTTCCTTTGCACCAAAATTTTTGCGCATCGTTCATCCTCCTGTACAGATTTGTGTATGTATTATATCGCATAAATTACGCTGTTGCAAGTCGCTTTTTTCTGTGGTATACTGTTTGTGAGGTGAAATGTTGTGAAAAAACGGATTTGGATTCTCCTTGCGATGCTGCTGTTGACTGCCTGTGCATCCGTAGAGGAAGCGAAACAGGAGGCGGTATATGTGAACATCACTGCGGAGCAGGCAAAGGCACTTATGGACAGCGAGAAGGATTATATCATTTTAGACACACGCACACAGGCTGAATATGATGAAAAGCACATTCCCGGGGCAATTCTGATTCCCTATGATGAGATTTTGGAGAAGGCAGAAGGCATTTTGACAGACAAAAATCAGTTGATTTTGGTCTATTGCCGTAGCGGGCGGCGCAGTAAGCTTGCGGCAGAGGACTTGGTAACGCTGGGTTACACAAATATTAAAGAATTTGGCGGTATAATCGATTGGCCGTATGAGGTGGAGTAATATTAAAAAGAGAACAAAAAACACATCCACCGGCGTAGCCGGTGGATGTGTTTTTATTATACCCCGACGGGGATTTTATAGGTAGAAACAATTTCTGAAACCAAATTGCGAATATTTGGGGTGTTCTTGTTGCAGGCGACCTCAAGTGCCGAAAGCTGAGTCAGGAATCTTTCTTCATCAATCTCCAAGGGACTGCCGATATGGATCATATGGTTCGCTGTGGAGCGCAGACCTTCCTCGCTCATAAGCATTTCCTCAAAGAGCTTTTCGCCCGGGCGCAGACCCGTGTACTTGACCGCAATATCCACATCCGGTTCAAAGCCGGATAAACGAATCAGATTACGGGCAAGGTCGTCAATGCGCACCGGCTCACCCATATCCAAGACAAAAATCTCTCCGCAGTTGGCGTAGGCACCTGCCTGCAACACCAGAGAAACCGCCTCGGGAATGGTCATAAAGTAGCGAATAATATCGGGATGGGTAACGGTCACGGGACCACCCTCCTCGATCTGCTTGCGGAACAGAGGAATGACGCTGCCGTTGCTGCCCAGCACATTGCCGAAGCGCACCGCCACAAAGCGGGTTTTGGAATGTTCTGCCATGGTCTGCACGATCATTTCGCATATCCGCTTGGAGGCCCCCATGATATTGGTGGGGTTGACCGCCTTATCCGTGGAGATCAGCACAAAGGTTCGTGTGCCGAAGTGATCTGCTGCCTTTGCCACATGATAAGTGCCAAAGACATTATTCTTAATTGCCTCATTGGGGCTGTCCTCCATCAGAGGCACATGCTTGTGCGCCGCTGCATGGAACACGATTTCCGGCTGATAACGCTCAAAGAGCATATTCACCCGCCGTTCATCCCGCACGGAGCCGATTTGCACGGATAAGCGCAGCTCAGGATAAGCCCTGCGCAGCTCCTGTTGAATGTCGTAGGCGTTGTTTTCGTAGATGTCGAAGATTACAAGCTCTTTGGGAGACAGCTTGGCGATCTGACGACACAGTTCACTGCCGATGGAGCCGCCGCCGCCCGTTACCAAGACACATTTATTTTGAATATAGGCGGCGATTTCCGACAAATCCACCTGCACGCTGTCCCGTCCCAGTAAGTCCAGTACGCTGACATCACGGATTTTTTCAATTTTAACCTCGCCGTTAGCCAACTGCGAAACACCGGGCAAGATTTTCAGCTTACATCCGGTTTTCTGACAGATTTCCAAGATTTCCTTGCGATGAACTACGGTTGCGCTGGGAATTGCAAACACAATTTCTTCGATTCGATATTGATTTACTAAATCAGGAATTTCGTTGCGTGTACCCACGACTTTCACATTATTGATATATCTGCCCTGCTTATAGCGGTCGTCATCCACAAAGCAGACGACGCGGTTACGGGATTTTACACTGTTTTGAAACTCCCGCAGCACCAGCATGCCCGCATCTCCGGCTCCGATGAGCATGGTGCGCTTCTCAGTCCTTTTGTTGCTTCTGCGCGCGCGAAGATTGCGCACGATTCGATAAGAAAAGCGGGAAGCAGAAATGAACGCAATATAATATAAGGCAAACAGAATGGGGAATGAGCGAGGCAAGGGTAAAATGTCATAGGTCGTTGCTACAATCTCTATCACCGCTATGATAAGGGCTGCCTTCAAGATGTGCAGCAGCTCCTGTACGCCGGCAAAAGCCCACAGGCTGTGGTACAGCTTCATTGGTACCATGACTAAAATAGACAACGCAACAAGGCATAATCCGCAAATGGGTAAATCCCTCGCAAAGCCTGCGCCCATGAGTGCAGGAATACTAAAATCGTAACGGGATAAAAGGGCCAAAAGACCACTGAGTAGAATCAGAATTACATCAAGCACGACAAGCAATGTAATTCTGCTGATATATACCCAGGTTTTCTTTGTATCATTCATGATTTACCGCTTCCTGAACACTAAAATCTTTCTGTTTTTGATTCGGCGGAGAAGACCGAAAATATACGGACGAAGGGGCATCATCCAAATCCAAACCGTGCGGTAGATACGATACCACATATTCCGATTGGTGAGCTTCTTTCCCTTGCGTACATAGGCAGTTGCCAAGGCAATCATTTGCTCATGCTGTAAGCCCTTTTCCAAGTCCCAGTGATGGTCACCGCAGCAGGTATAGCTGCCGTCCTTCTCTACCTTGACGATACGATGCAGGACAAAGGCACCGTCTCGACGACGGTATAGAGGCAGATCCTTCTTCTTGAGCTTCGCAGGGATAGGCGAAAGAGTAACCTGATCTCTTCCGCCTAAAATAAAGGGATACATACTGGTGCCGGTGATGGTCAGAGAAAAGCTGCCGCCATTTTCTAAGACCTCCTGCATCAGTGGGTACATATCCGCCAGATTCACTTTTTTCACTGCCTGCGCTGCCTCAGGGGCGGGCATTTCCTTCTTACGCAATGCAGCCGGCCTCCACCAGCTTGTTCAGAAAGCTTTCCGAGCAGCTTCTTGCAGTAGCTTCGTCCACATCATATTCCCGCAGCAAAGCGGCGGTCATTCCGTCCACATCAGAGCCCTGCTCCAGCACACGCCACAGGAAAGCGCCGGACTCATTCAGGGTGATCATTCCGTTAAAATCAAGGCAGGTATCTCCTGTGGGAACAACAATATTGGAGCCTGCGACGGAGCGTAATACAAAACCTTCTTTAATCTTCATCTGTAAACCTCTTTCCACTCATTGTTTCATAAGACAAACGCGCTGCGGAGGGATCCATATTGCAGCAGAGTTCAAAAATCTGATTGCAGGATGCGATTTTCTCTATCGTATCCATAAAGGTAAGCTGGGCACTGGGCGGGCAAACGCGAATCGTCTGATCCATCAGTCTGTAGTAAGCCTCAGTAGCTTGCATCGGATGGATAGAATTTTCCTCAGCCCGCTTCAGGAAGGCAATGCCTCCCAGCTCAGCGCGGGTATTCACACTGCAATCGTACTTGCCGCTCCAAGGGGTGCCGTAGACATAGATCTTGCCGTCTATCACCCGCAGGGCAGGCTTATCGTCGTTCAGTATGAAGGCTCTGTCCCCAAAGAGCTTGAGCCAAAGCTGTACATGGGTGGATTTGCCCGTTCCGCTGGGTGCGGAGAACAAATATGCCTTTCCGTCTACCACCACGCAAGAGGCATGGAGCATCATACCATGAAAAAAGGTCAAGCGTTGATAGAAACAAGCACATGTGCTCATATATTCACAGTCGTCCAGAGACAGATGGGGGTGCTTTTCTCGTAGCGCCTGCGCATCGGAAACAACTGCCAACTCCGGTTCTGCATCGGCGGTGCGATACGCCTCAGCTTGTTGGAGGGTACGCCCAAAGGTATCCATACCGACGATAATATCTGCAATTCGATAGGTATTCATCTAATTCTCCTGCATTTTTTGATTCATTTGAAAGTATATCACAGTCTTTCTGAATTTGCAACACAAAAACGCAGGAGGAAACGCATTTTTCTTGCTTTTTTGTTGAGAAAGGTTTTTCAGAAAATGGAAATTTTCGTCATTGCCTCTTTACTTTTTTCAAAAATGTGTTATGATTTTTAGTAGGCGTATTTGACCTAATATTAAAAGAAAGGAAGACCAAATATGAAACGCTATCTCGCATTTCTGATCGCACTGTGTATGCTGCTTGGTATGCTGCCTATGGTAGCCGCTGAGGAGCCTACAGAAACCCCCGTCGTCCTGACAGAAGAAGACTATGTTGTCACGAACGCAGTTTGGGACGAAATCCGCGATCTGGAGGACAGCATGAGTGCCAAGCGCTCTCCCCGTTCCCAGATCATTTCCGCTGTGGCCGCTCTGGTCGAGGAATCCCCCAACTATGTGGAGGACTCTCTGGAGTTCCACGACACCTGCTTCACCTGGAAGACCACAGAAGGCATCGCCTGCATGTACGAGTATGAAGAGCACAGCTGCGACCGTGGCGAATCCATCGGCAACCCCATCCCCGCCTCCGATCCCACTTACGAGTGCATCTCCTATGCCAAGAAGGGTAAGCCCCAAGGCAGAGATGTCTACCTGATCGGTCCCTATTACGGTGTCGAATCCTCCTTCACCGATCACTACAAGGGCGTTGCACAGACTGTTGCAAACGCAACGGGAGGCAAATACTACCTCTATTCCCGCACGGACGCTACCATTGATGCCGTGGCAAATGCCATCTCCAACGGTGCCATCGTGCTGGTAGACTCCCACGGCACCTACCACAACCCCGATGGCGTATGGCGCTCCTACCTGCGTCTGCAGACCTCCGTAGGCATTACCACTGCTGACTACAACAACGGCAGTGCATATTCCAATGGCTCTGCTTACATGGTCACCGGCGATTGCATCTCCGCCCACATGACCAAGGATGCTCCCAACAGTTTTGTCTATTTCGGTATCTGCTCCGGTATGCGTTACAAGACCATGTTCACTGCTCTGCGCAACCGTGGCGTGGAAGCCGTAATGGGCTACTCCCGTACCGTAGGCTTCGCTTATGACCGCAACATGGTCAGTGCCGTGTGCAATAATCTGATTGCAGGAAAGACTGTGGGCGAGGCTGTCGCCGCCGCAAAGAACAGCGCGGGCTATTATGACACAAACAATGATTCATATCCCGTCGTCGTTTCCGATGAGGACAGCTATCCCTCCAACACGCAGACCAATCAAACGGTTAAGTCTACATGGACGCTTTATTACTGCGAGCACAGCAGCAAGACCTACTATCCCGCAAGAGCTGCCTCCTGCACCAAGTACGGCTATCCTGCGCACTATGCCTGCAATAGCTGCAAGGCTGTCTTTACCGAGGCCGCTCCCACCGTGGAAACCCTGCTGGATAACATCAAGATCGCAGCGACCGGTCACAAGAATGTCAACGGTGTCTGCTCTGTCTGCGGCGGTATCCTTGGTGTGACCATGTTCCACTTCTGGCCCGAAGGCCCCGAGAGTGGGTTCCAGTGGACCTTCTATGAAACCGCAGATACTTCTGCTGTGAATACCGCCGACAACGGCTATCTGTACAGTACATCCAACGGCGCTGACCACTACTTCCACATGACCTCCGGCACCGGCAAAGTCAACCACGCTCTTGTGGCAGGCGATATCATTGAGGTGCGCTACAGAACCACCAATGTTCCCAGTGATCGTCTCAACGGCACAGAGAGCTTCGAGCTGTGGTACACTCCCACCACTGATGACAGCACCTTCGGCAGCAGCGGTACGAAGTATATTTGCAGCAGTACCGTCACCATGAAGGAAAACACTTGGCAGACCGTTCAGTTCACTCCCCCCAAGACCGGCGTGACCATCGCTCGCCTCCTTCTCGACTTCCTGCAGGAGAATCGTAGCTACGCCAACACCAAGTTAGAGCTGGATTACATCTTTATCGGCCCCTCTCAGCACGCTCCCTCCAAGGCTGACAATTCCGGCATGATGTTTGACTTTAGCGACAGCACGAACACTGAGCTCCGTTATGCCTCCGAAATCTACAATGACCGCAACTTCAGCACCGGTTTCTGGGCCGGCAACAGCAATCTCATCGGCGCCCCCACTTTCAACGGCGAAAGTGTGTATGTTCCTGTCAACAGTGGTGCCGTATCCCCCTATATCCAGACCACCACAGGCACAAAATCTCTGTCTTCCCTGCCCCTGAGCTATAAGCCCTCTGCCGGCGACTATGTACAGATCCGCTTCAAGCTGGAGAACCTGCAGGTGGCCAGCGGTACCAATCCCGCCCTGCGTCTGTACTACATCAAGAACAATCAGACCGCCGGCGTTGATGCCAACGACAAGACCGTTCTGACCAACTGGAAGCCCAACTTCGATGGTGAATATGTCACCGTTTCCGCAGCACTGGATAATACCTTTACTGCCGCAAGTGTCATCAATGCCATCCGTGTGACCTTCACCAATGTCACCCCCGTAGCAGGCAAGACCGGTGGTATCACCATCGATTATATCGCCATCGGCCCCGCTGACAGCCTGCCTGCAGCACCTGTGAGCAACTACACCGTGACCTTCGCTGATGAAAACGGCAAGGTTTTGGCTACCCAGACCGTCACCGAAGGCGATGCTGCCACGTACACCGGTGCTACTCCCGTTAAGGCTTATGATGCCAACAACCATTACAGCTTCGCAGGCTGGGTGGATGCCAACGGCAAGGCCGCTGTCCTGAGCAACATCACCGGCGATGTCACCTTCTACGCTTCCTTCGCAGCAACCGCTCACAGCTATAGCTACGAGGTTGTCACCGCTCCCACCTGCGTGAATGCAGGTCTGAGACGCGGCACCTGCGCCTGCGGCTACAGCTACACTGAAGCGGTTTCCGCAGCCGGTCACACTCCTGTTATTGACAAGGCTGTCGCAGCTACCTGCTCCACCACCGGCCTGACGGAAGGCTCTCACTGCTCCGTCTGTGGTGTTGTGATTGTGGCACAGGAGGTCGTTCCCACCGCCGATCACACCGTTGTCATTGATGCGGCTGTTGCTCCCACCTGTCTCAACTCCGGCCTGAGCGAAGGCTCTCACTGCTCCACCTGCGGCACCGTTCTGAAGGCGCAGGAGCCCGTTGCTCGTCTGGGTCACGATTATGTTTGCACTGACCTTGGTAACGGTACTCACGCTGAAATTTGCAGCCGTTGCGACAAGACCAAGGCTGCACAGGCACACACTCCTGATGCAAACGGCGTTTGCACCCTCTGCGGCAGCGGCACTTCCACCGAGCCTACCGTAGATGAAAGCATCAAGATTTACCATACTCTGGATTTGGCCAGCGATATTTCCGTTACCTTTGCGGTTCCCATGTCCGCACTGGCTGCATATGACAGCTATTATCTGGAATGTGTCCTGCCTGAGTATGACGGCAACATGCAAACCGGAACCAGCACCATTCAAATCGATCCTGTTGTCAGCGGCAGCTACTACTATTTCACTCTGACGGGCATTACTGCCGTGCGTATGGGCGATATGGTGGATGCAGTTCTGCACATGACCAAGGGCAACGCAAAGTACATCTCCAAGACCGACAGCTACAGTGTTGCAACCTATGCTTATGCCATGCTTGACAGCAGCAGCGATTCTTATATGCTGACCCTGTGCGCTGACCTGCTCCGTTACGGCGCAGAGGCACAGAGTTTCAAGGGCTATCGTACCAATGCACTGGTAGATGCAGCTATGACCACCGAGCAGAGAGCTTATCTCAGCGACACCGAGGCTCTGCGATTCACTGCAACCGACAGCGTCCCTAACGACGCAGAGGTTCCCTTCATCCCTTGGGTCGGCAAGACTCTCGACCTTGGCTCTAAGGTCGGCATAAAGTTTGTGTTCAGCACTTCCACCTACATCGGCGATATCAACGGCCTGTCTCTGCGCGTTTCCTACACCGGCAGTAACGGCGAACTTAAGACCGCCATCGTGACGGGGCCCGAGACTTATAATGCCGCAATGGAACAGTACAGCTTCACCTTCTACGGTCTGCTGGCCTCCGAGCTGCGCACCATCGTGGATGTGGCAGTTTACGAAGGTGACCTTCAACTCAGCAAAACTCTCACCTACAGCGCAGAAACCTACGCCGCCAAGAACGCCACCGGCGCACTGGCACCTCTGTGCAAAGCTCTGTTTGCCTACTCCGACAGCGCCAAGGCATTCTTCGCCAAATAAAGCGAAACCCCTGCCGTGAAACTTGTAGGGGACGATGCCCACATCGTCCCGAATCGCAAAGCGGCAGACGGTACGCATGAACAATGTTGTACAAACTTGGTAGTTCCTGCAAGCGGGTCGATGTGGGCATCGACCCCTACAGAAAGGAAACACAGCTTCGCAGAACATTTCAAAGGGCAAGGTGATTTTCGCCTTGCCCTTCATGCATCATAATGAATGAAAACGGAGACGGCAGTGCACCGTCTCCGTAAGTTTTTATTTGGATAGAGGAATCTGCGCCAACAGCTCTGTTTCCCGTCTTACGACGATTTCTTGCAGATGGCGGCACTGCTCTGTCAGGTCTGCGACAAAGGCTTCGTCCTTGATGGAGCTGAGATTTACCCGTACATTGAAAATCGCGCCTAATGCACAGGTTCGTGCCAGCATGGTTCCCACCATTGCATCGGTCACAGCGTTTGCATTGCCGTGCAGCAGAACGGTTTCCAAATAGGGAAACAGCTTGCAGGCAGTGTCAGCAACGGTCAGGGGAACCAGTGCAGCGGCCTTCAAGCCCTCCTGCATGGCGTTTTTCCGTTCTTCGCTCCCCTTGGGCAGCTTCAGAGCTGCCATATAGCGGTCAAAGGCACGGGTATCTTCATCAATGGCGAGAAGTAATTTTTCCCGCAGGGCAGGTAGGTCACGAAGTACGGTCTGCATTTCGTTTTCGTAGTCGGCATATTTTTCCTTGCCAACGGTGAGATTTGCCACCATTTCTGCCAATGCGGCAGACAAATTACCACACAGAGCCGACACACTGCCGCCGCCGGGGGCGGGAGCATCGGAAGCGGTCACAGCCGAAAACTCGGCAACCGATAATTGAATCAATTCCATCACAGCCGATTCTCCAATACCTGATTACTGTCAAAGCCCTCTAACTGCAAATAGTAAGCGGCGCAATCCAAAAGGGCTTGCTGGGGTACCAGACCGCAGAATTCACTGCCCAGTACATTCACGCCGTAGCGTTTTGCCTCCATCTTAACCGTTTCAAAGACACGATACACGGCGGTCTTGGAGAAATCCGTCAGGTTCATGGAAACCTGCGCCAGATTTCTGTCCTCTAAACGAACGCCCATGGCCTTACAGTAGCGGAAGCCGCCGCTGAGATGGCGAATATTCTTGGCGATTGCAGAGGCGATCTCCACATTGGGCGTATCCAAATTGATGTTGTAGGCAATCAGGGGCATACGGGCACCGATGGCAGTCACACCGCCGGTGGGATGGATGGTCGTACCAAAATCGGGCTTCCACATGGGATCACACATCTTCTCAGCCATGCCCTCAAACTGTCCCTTACGCACCTCTGCCAAATTGACACGGTGGGGTGCGGAAGCGGATTGCTCATAGAGGAAGAAGGGTTGACCGTAACGCTCATAAGCTAACTTCGCCGTTTCTTTGGCAATGCGGTCGGCATCCTCCGCGGTGGTATTGCGGATGGGGATAAAGGGGACAACATCTACGCAACCCATACGGGGATGCTGGCCCTGATGCTTGGTCATGTCGATCAGTTCCACGGCTTTGCCGATGGCCTCCACCATGGCATCCCGCAGGGGCTCCGGCTCACCGATGATGGTCAGTACACAACGGTTGTGGTCGGGGTCGTTGGTGTAATCCAGCAGCTTTACCCCTTCCTTGGCGCGGAAGCAGTCGCACAGCTTCTCAATGAGCTGTAAATCCCGTCCCTCGCTGAAATTGGGGACACATTCCAAAATCTGATTCATGGCAGTTTATCCTTTCGTATAGACGATTTTTCCCTGTTTTACCACAGTATTTACAAGATTTTCACCGAAACGGTAGAATAAATATTCCAGATTCTCCGCATCCCAAAGCACCACATCCGCCTGCTTGCCCACTTCCAATGTACCGATTTTATCGGCACGGCAGACAGCGGCGGCGGCGTTGAGGGTCACGGCGGTGAGCACTTCTTCGGGGCTGAGGCCGTAATTCCAGCAAGCCAGATTCATGGCAAACTGTAAATTCAGGCTGGGGCAGGAGCCGGGGTTGAAGTCCGTTGCGACCGCAACAGGCACACCGGCGGCGATCATATCCCTTGCACGGGCATAGGGCTTATTTAGATAAAAGGAGGTCGCAGGCAGTAAGACGGCGACAGTCCCTGCCTTTGCCATTGCTTCAATGCCCTTGTCTGTTGCGGCAATCAAATGCTCCACAGAAACCGCACCCAATGTACCTGCCGCCTCTGTGCCGCCGATGGGATCGATTTCATCGGCGTGCATTTTGGACTTTAGACCATGTCCTTGGGCGGCTTTCAGGATGCGTGTGGCTTCCTCAGCGGTGAAAACACCGGTTTCGCAGAATACATCACAGAATTCTGCCAAGTTTTCTTCCGCAATGTGGGGAAGCAGTTCTTCCATGAGAGCCAAATAGCCCTCTCGGTTTTCCTTGTATTCCACAGGCAGAGCGTGTGCGCCTAAATAGGTGGACACCAGTTCGATGGGCTGACGCTCATTCAGAATCCGATTCACACGGAGTTGTTTCAGTTCTGTTTCGACATCCAAGCCATAGCCGCTTTTTGCCTCACAGGTAGTCACGCCAAGGGCAAGCATCTGAGACAGAGCTTTTTTCGCCTTGTCAGCCAATTCTTCCTCTGTAGCAGCTCGTGTCATTTTGACCGTGGAGAGAATGCCGCCGCCCTGTGCCAAAATTTCCAGATAGGGTACACCCTTCCGCTTCAGAGCCAGCTCATGCTCCCGCCAGCCGCCAAAGACCAAATGGGTGTGAGCATCCACCAAACCGGGCGTGACCAGTTTTCCACCTGCATCAATGCACAGACCGTCGATTTCAGGAGGCGTACCCGTGCCGATTTCCGTAATCATGCCATCTGCGCCGAGCAGATAGGCATCTTTCAGAAAATGCACACTTCCCTGCTCTGCTGTGGCACGATTGCCCTTGGGCGTTGCCAAGAGGCCGATGTTATAAATCAGTGTTTTCATTGTCCCAAAACCTCGCGGAGCATCTCACGGTCAGCCACCTGGGGCACTGTAATGTGGTCGGTGCCTTCGTACAGCTCGTTGTACTGCTGAATGGTTTCCAAAGCGTTCTCGTTTCTTGCCCATGCACGGCGGGACACGCCCACCATGGTATCCCAGGGCATTGCCATGCGCAGAATGGTATCTACACGCTCCGAGCCGTCCAGCACCATGCCGAAGCCGCCGTTGATGGATTTGCCGATACCAACACCGCCGCCGTTGTGCAGAGCCACCAAGCTCATGCCACGGGCGCAGTTGCCTGCGTAGCACTGTACCGCCATATCTGCCATAATATTGGAGCCGTCCTTAATATTGGAGGTCTCACGGAAGGGAGAATCGGTACCGCCCGTGTCGTGATGGTCACGGCCCAGCATAATGGGGCCGACCTCGCCCTTGCGCACCATTTCGTTAAACTTCAGGGCAATATTCATGCGGCCCATGGCATCCTGATAGAGGATACGGCACTGAGTACCAACAACCAACTTATTCTTCTTGGCATCCCGCACCCAAACATAGTTATCTCTGTCCTGATAGCGACGGTTGTTTGCCAAAATGTATTCAGCGGCGGCGGCATCCGTCTTATCCAAATCCTCGGGCTTGCCCGACAGACAGCACCAGCGGAAGGGGCCGTAGCCGAAGTCAAAGAGCTGGGGTCCCAAAATGTCCTCCACATAGGAGGGGAACACAAAGCCGTCCAAATCGTTCTCGCCGTTTTTGCAGATGGAGGTCTCCCCTGCATCATAGACAGCCTTGAGGAAGCTGTTGCCGTAGTCGAAGAAGTAAGTTCCCTGTTCATGGAACTTGCAAATCATTTCGTAGTGATGGAGCAGGGTCTTGTCTACCAGTGCACGGAAGCCTGCACGGTCATTTGCCAGCATTTCTGTTCTCTGAGCGAAGGTCAAGCCCTGAGGACAGTAGCCACCGTCATAGGGTACATGGCAAGAGGTCTGGTCAGAAAGCAGATCGATGTGAACCTTCTTTTCGTACAGGAATTCCAGCAGGTCTACAATATTACCGCAGTAGGCAATGGCACAGGGCTCCTTCTTTTCCAGCTTTTCCTGCGCCAGAGCAAGAGCCTCGTCCAAATCCTCTGTAACAGCACTTACCCAGCCCTGGGTGTATCGGGTCTGAATACGGGACATATCCACCTCAGCAATCAGAGCTACTGCACCTGCGATTTCAGCCGCTTTGCCCTGTGCGCCGCTCATGCCGCCCAAACCGGAGGTCACATAGAGCTTGCCCCGCAGATCTCCTTCTGCGGGCACACCCAAAACCAAGCGACCTGCATTGAGCAGGGTGTTGAAGGTACCGTGGACAATGCCCTGAGGCCCGATGTACATCCAGCCGCCGGCGGTCATCTGCCCGTAGTTGGCAACGCCCATGGCGGCGGCACGGTTGAAGCTCTCCAGATTGTCAAAGGCACCTACCATCAGACCGTTACTGATGATGACACGGGGTGCCATTTTGTGAGAACGGAACAGACCAAGAGGATGTCCGGACATGACCACAAGGGTCTGTTCCTCCGTCAGAGCCTCCAAATACTTCTTGATCAGGCGGTACTGCATCCAGTTTTGGCAGACCTGACCTGTTTCGCCATAGGTGACCAGTTCATAGGGGTAGAGGGCGACATCAAAATCCAGATTGTTGTCGATCATGACTTGGAAAGCCTTGCCCTCTACGCAGTTGCCCTTGTATTCGTCAATGGGCTTGCCGCGAAGCGCACCCGCGGGACGGAAGCGGTAGCCGTAAATGCGGCCGTGTTCTTCCAATTCCTGTGCAAATTCTTCTGCCATCTGCCTATGATGCTCCTTGGGAATGTAGCGCAGGGCGTTGGCAATGGCCGTTTCCTTATCACTTGCGCTCAGTCTGGACTCCCGACGGGGCGCACGGCGAATCCCTTCCCGAAAGGCAGGATATTCGGGAAGCTGATGATCCAATTCAAATTTCATATTTTATCCTCCTGTATATTCGAGTTATAAGAAACAGCCTCGGCAAAGCGAGGCTGTCTTCATTAGAGTGTTACAGCGCCGACAGCCTCCTCTACCCTGCGAAGCAGAGTGGGAAGAACGGCCTCACAGCGGTTGATGTCCTCGTAGAGAGGACGGTCATCGTCCATATACTCGCAGACGGAGCGCACAGCGGCATAGGCGGGAGCGGTTCCCTGCCCCAGCTTATTTCCCGCTTGCACCAAGTCAATCGCTTGACAGGCACCCATGATTTCCATAGCCAGCACTCGACGGACATTCTTCTGAATCTCCGCAGCCTTACGGGCGGCAATGGTACCCATGCTTACATGGTCCTCCTGTCCCGCCGAGGAAGGAATGCTGTCTACGCAGGCAGGGTGGGCAAGCACCTTATTTTCCGACACCAAAGCGGCGGCGGAATACTGCACGATCATAAAACCGGAGTTGATACCGCCGTTTTTTACCAAAAATGCGGGGAACCCGCCGATGTTGGGATTGACCAACCGTTCTAAACGGCGTTCGGAGATATTCGCCAGCTCGGAAAGGGCAATACCAAGGAAGTCAAAGGCCAAGGCCATGGGCTGACCGTGGAAGTTGCCGGCGGAGATTCCTTCCTCCGTTTCGGGGAAGATGATGGGATTATCCGTCACGGCATTCATTTCGATTTCTACTTTTTCCCTGATGTAATGCAGGGCATCGTGGCTGGCACCGTGTACTTGAGGCACACAGCGCAGGCTGTAGCCGTCCTGCACCCGAATTTCACCCTGACGGGTGGTGTTTTGACTATTCTTCAACAATCTTCGCAGATTTTCTGCGGTGTTGCATTGTCCCGTATGGGGGCGCACGCCATGTACACGAGCATCCAGCACATCAATGATCCCGCGATTGGCCTCAAAGCTGAGTGCGGCGGCAATGTCGGCCAGCTTCATGCACTCCATGCCATCCCAGAGAGCCAATGCACCGGCGGCGGTCATGGCCTGTGTACCGTTAATGAGAGCCAAGCCCTCCTTGGCTACCAGCTCTACCGTAGGGATGCCGGCACGCTCCATGGCTTCTGCACCGCTGTAGCGCACACCTTCAAAAAGTGCCTCGCCCAAGCCCAGCATGGGCAGAACCATGTGGGATAAGGGAGCCAAGTCTCCGCTGGCACCGAGAGAACCCTTTTGGGGAATGATGGGAGTGACACCCTGATTGAGCATGGCTATGAGGGTTTCCACTGTGGAAAGACGCACACCGGAAAAGCCCTTTGCCAAATTGTTGACTCGCAGCAGCATCATGCCTCTGGCGACATCTTCAGGGAAGGGTTCTCCCGCTCCGACCGCATGGGTGATAATCAGATTGCGCTGCAGCAGCTTACATTCATCGTTGGAAATGGTAACATCACTGAACTTGCCAAAGCCTGTGGTAATACCATATACCACAGCCTCTTTCTCTACGAGAGAATCCACGACAGCACGGGATGCCAAAACCTTGTGCCGCGCCTCGTTGGAAAGGGTAACCTTCGCGCTCTCACGGCAAACCGCAACAAGCTCTTCCAGCTTTAAGTGGTCGCCGGTGATGATAATTTCTTTCATTCTCTGTCCCCTATCGTGATATTTTTTGTGCCGTTAGGCACAAAAAGCATCTCATACGAGCGTCTATGCCCTGACGAGCTACAAATAGAAACGCAGTATAAGATGGCCTTATTATACTGCATTTGCCATGTAAATTCAATCCCATTTTTGACGAAAATTGCAATTTTAAGAAAAAATAGCTTGCTTTTTTCACCATGTTGACTATACTATGGTAATACGCGAAAGGAGAATTGCTATGCGATATTATTTTGCTCCCTTAGAAGGCCTGACAGACCGCATTTACCGCCGCGTGCATCACAAGCATTTTTGCGGCGTAGATCGTTACTATATGCCCTTCCTCTCCCCTACCCAAAGTCACAGCCTGTCAGCAAAGGAAAAACGGGAACTGCCTATGGCATCGGAGGATGTAGCTGGCACGGTGCCGCAGATTTTGAGCAAGGTTGCCGAGGACTTTCTCTGGGCGGCAGGACTCTGCGCCGAGCGGGGCTATGAGGAGGTCAATCTGAATATGGGTTGTCCTTCGGGCACGGTAACCGCCAAGGGTAAGGGAGCGGGAATGCTCAAGGATTTGTCGGCACTGCGGCAATTTTTGGATGCAATTTTTACTGCCACTCCCCTGCCCATCTCCGTAAAAACCCGCATAGGCATGACAGATTCCGAGGAATTTCCCGCAATTTTGGAGCTTCTTAACGACTATCCCATCCGCGAGCTGACCGTACATCCCCGCGTGGGTAAGCAGTTTTATAAGGGCGAAGTGGATCTTTCCGCCTTTTCCTATGCCATGGAGCACAGCAAAGCGCCCCTTTGCTACAACGGTGATTTGCGCAGTAAAGAGGATCTCGAAGCGTTTTCCTTACGCTTTCCCACGGTAGAGGCTGTGATGATTGGACGGGGATTGATTGCCAATCCCGGCCTTCTCTCAGGAGTAAATAAAGAACAGCTCCGTGCCTTTCACACTGAGCTGCTGCAATCCTATTGCGAAACCTTTCAAAGCGAGCACAACGCCATGTGTCGCATGAAGGAGCTGTGGAGCTTACTTGTGCAGTCCTTTGCAGACAGCGAAAAACAGGCAAAAGCCCTGCGAAAAGCACGACATTTGCCCGAATTTGAAGGGATTATCCATGAAATCTTCCGCACTCTGCCCTTGTGTATCGAATAAAAACGGGGGGCTGTTTCATTCATTTTGAGACAGCCCCTCCGCATTATCCCAAATAGAAATCCACAAGAAGCATCAGGCAGAAGCCCACCAGCAGGGCGTAGGTTGCGCCTCTCTGCGCATCGTGATGGGTTTCGGGAATCATCTCGTCACTGATGATATAGAGCATGGTGCCGCCGGCAAAAGCCAAGGCAAAGGGCAAAATCGCGGCCGACAGGCTTACGGCAAAATAGCCTAAAAGTGTACCGATTACTTCTACTACTCCCGTGGCAGCGGCGGCTAAAAAGGTACGCTTGGGGCTGATGCCCGCAGCCAGCATGGGCCCGATAATGACCATACCCTCGGGAATGTTTTGCAGGGCAATGCCGCCGGCAATGGTCAGAGCCTCCGCTGTGTTGCCGGAACCAAAGCCCACACCTGCCGCAATGCCTTCCGGCAGATTGTGAATGGCTATGGCCATGACAAAGAGCAATACCTTGCTCATGCGCTGACTGCTATCGGGATGGTTTTCCTGCTCCGCACCTACCATACGGTGCAGATGGGGCACCAAACGGTCGATCACATTGAGCATCAGGGCCCCGCAAAACACGCCCGCGACCGTAACCACAGGCGCAAAGGTACCTTCCCACTCCAAAGAGGGCAGAATCAAACCAATGACCGCCGCTGACAGCATCACGCCCGCCGCAAAGCTCAGGACAATGTCACTGAAGCGGTGGGATATTTTTTTGAAAACAAAGCCCAAAATGGAACCGACAAGCGTTGCGCCGCCTACGCCTAAGGCGGTAAGCAAGACCATTTTCATAAGACTACTCCCCTATCAGGTTATTGTTGTAATACTCGGAGTTTTTGGAGATTTCCGTGTTGAGCACATCTACGCCCATGCGCTCTGCAAGGGTTTCCTGCTGAGAGAACAGATTTGTGCCAAGACCAAGACGCTCTCCCTCGATGGTACAGCCCATCGCCGCCAAGGTGCTGGGGAACATATCCATGGGCGTAAACATACGGTTCTTCGTGCGCTCTGCGGTCACGGCACTGTTGATAAAGCAGTTGTACACATGACGCTCATAGTCTTCGTCAATGTTGCGTACAAAATACTGATTATCCATGCTGGGATGGTCACCGCAGACCACAACAGTGGTGTTTTCGTAGAAATCCTGCTCCTGTAACCACTCTACAAAGCGAGCCACCTTGCGGGAAGAGCAGGACAGAACATTTTCGTACTGCTCGCCGTGTTGCATTTCGCAATCAGGGCAGTTGTAGCCGTCGATGTGGTGGGTATCCACGGTCAGCATGGTGAAGGCAAAGGGCTGTTCTCCTTCGGAGAGTGCAGTGATTTTCTCCTTTGCGTAATCAAACAGACGAGCATCCTCGAAGCCCCACCATACCATGTAGTCCTCGGGAATCACGCCTTCTTCCCGTGCGGTGTATAGGTCATAGACCGTTTCTACACCGTGGAGGCTGAAATATTCCTTTCTGCCGCCGAAGGAGGCATCGGAGCCTACCATCAATGCCTGTGCATAGCCTGCCTCATGGAGGATGTCGTTGAGGGTAGTTGCACTGGGAAGATAGCCTTGGAAGTTGTTCAGGTCAATGGAGGAGATGTTCACGGTCAGGGGCACACCGGAGGTCTGCGCCACCATAGCCGCAGAGGTCCATGTGGTGTGGGTGATGCGGGGCCAGCCGCCTACGCCTTCATTATGGGAAAAATTTGTATTCTCCGTTGCCATGTCGTACAGCTCGGGAATGAGATTGACCTCACTGCCGCCTCCCAATTCCTGAGACAGGAAGGAGGTTTCCATGGACTCTAAATAAATGTAGACGAGGTTTCGCTTCTGCTCGGGGAATTGGATTTCCACCTGCCCAGGGTCAACATATTCTTCCTCGTAGAGCGTGCTTGTGGTGAAAAAGGTGTTGTACACAAAGGTAGGAAAATGCACCATACCCGCTGCGCCGCTGAGAAAGACGATGCTGAGAATCAGACTTGCGGCTGTGGCCTGTCCTCGTTTCAGGGAAAAGCCCTTGATATTCCAGGGGATAAACAGCAGAACAGCCGTGACTACCGTGGCAATCACCGTGGGCAGAAGGCCATGGAGCAGATAGCTCTCCTTCAGGCTGTTGGCACAGCCTGTCCAGGGGGACATGAAGGTGGAAATAATGGACATAAATCCCGTATCTCCGTACTTTTCCGTGTACCAATATGCGGCAAAAAAGGCCAAATAACTTAAAAAGGAAACAATGCACAGAACAATGCGGCTAATGAGAGCTTTCTTTTTCAACGAGCTTCCTCCTCGTCCACATGGACCTGAATTCCGTTGACCTCCACACCCTCATCGATGTTGATCAGCAGGTACTTAATGCCGCCGATGGTGCGGGTGTGCACCAAATCACCGCGCTCGGGATTGACTTTGACGATGACATCAGGCGTGCGATAGCCAAGCTCCTTGGGGGGCATGAGATTTTGGGGAGGCAGGGTCGAATCGTTTCCAAATGCCATGTCATACTTCACATTGAAGGCCGCCATTTTTTGCTCGGAAACGCCGCACTCCTGCAAAACCTGTCCCACCTGCATACGGGAGACCTGCAAGGGCTCGGATACCTTGCTCTCCTTGTGAATCTGCACCATGGTACGGACACTGTTTTGCACCGTCTGCACCAATTCTGCACTGCATTCCTCCTCCAGAGCCTCCGTCAACACCTCACGGAAGGTGTCCTTCTGCACATTCAGAGGCATGGGAGGCTGGGTATGGAAAACAGCATCCACCAATTCCTCATAGCAGGTATCCTTGCTTCGGCTAAAATACAGGGCTCCGTAGAGATTGGTGGCTCTGTTGTCAAAGGCAGGAAACAGGAAGCCGACCTCAGGATTTCCCACGACCCACTGCGTACCGAAATTGCGGAAATTGCCCTCGGCAGAGTCATAACGCAGAACAGGCTTTGTCTCCTTCACAGGGCAGATACTGCATACAACATAGGCATACTGGCTCTCCCCTGCATCGTGCTGCATGGCTCCGTCAGAAGAACGAAAGGGTACATCATAGCAGTCGTACGCCAGCAAAATCAGATAATTCTCTGATAAATTCAAACTTTTTGCAATGGTTTCATAGAGCGTTGTCACAGCCTCCGCATCCTGCAGGGCAGAATCCCGCAGGCGCATCAACAGACGGTGCTCGTCAGAATCCATGACCTGCTTTGTGGAAAAGGAGATGTCCGAGAGAGCCTTTCCGACAGAACCTGAAAGGGCCTTTTTCAGCAGCTCCAAATACTTCTCCTGTTCCTCCACACCCAAAAGCCCCATGGACTCACAGAAGGTAGAGACGATTTCTCCATGGACATTAACATAGCAGCCACGGATTTTTGTGATATTGTTATAATCTTGTCGAAAGCGCTTGCGCAGCTCCGATACTTCTTTATCGATCATTATGTATACCTCGCTAAAGTAGTTGCCGCCTGTAGTGCAGACAGCCAAGGCATTATAGCACATTCGTAAAAAAAATACAATAGCCGGCTTTCTGACATGTTCCACATTCTTACTGGTGCAATTTGTGTGTGTTTGCTTTCTGTATTGTAACAGGGTAGAAATTGTCGGGAGAATTATTGGATTTTTCCTGTTTTCGGGGATTCCATTTGGGAAGTATTGACAAAATTCAGGACAACCGATACAATATTTATATCACACAAGAAAGAGGTGCGTTTTATGTTCAAACGACTGTTGACCCTGCTGTTGGTGCTGTGCCTGCTGTGCTCGGTTTTGCCGACCCTGCGCACGCAGGCGGCTTCCTCGGCCTCTGCGCCATCGGCTTCCGCATCGACCATCGATGCCCTTTTTTCTGCCCGCTCCAAAGGGCAGCATCCCCGTATTTTGGCAAATAACGAGGATTTTGCACGGGTGCGGAAGCTGATTCAGACAGACCCTTACATGAGGGTTTGGTATGAACGAATCTATCACTACTGCGTGGATCAGCTGACCGAGCCTGTCAGTACCTATGTTCTGAGCAATAACAAGCTGCTCAATGTATCCAGAGTTGCCAGCCATCGCATTGCATGGATGGCCTTTTTGTATCAGGTCAGCGGCGAGCGGCGCTTTGCAGAGCGTGCTGTGGAGGAAATGCTGGCAGTCTGTGCCTTCAAGGATTGGCACCCTGACCATTACCTGGATGTGGGACAGATGGCCTACGGCGTCGGTATCGGCTATGACTGGCTGTATCACTATCTCACCGATTCCCAGCGCACCACCATCCGCAAGGCCCTGTACAATTATGCCGTTGCGACATCCTTAAATGACACCCATTCCTACGAGGTCAGTATCACAAACTGGAATCCCTGGTGTCATGCAGGTGTTTCCATTGCGGCTCTTGCCATTTACGAGGACTATTCCAGTGCTTGCAGCACCTATCTCAGCGGTGCAGTGACCAATGTGCAAGCTGGCATTAACCATTTTACGCCCATGGGCTGCTATGCCGAGGGTCCGGAGTATTTCCAGCTCTGCGGCGGCTTTATGGTGCTGTTTTTTGAGGCTCTTTTCTCCACCCTGGGAACGGATTTCGGCCTTTCTCAGATGGACGGCATTCGGGAATCAGGCAGCTATCTCCTCGCTGTCAACGGAGAGACCGGTGCTTTCAATCATGGCGACGGTGATGCCATCGTTGTGGACGGTGCCATGCTCCATTGGTTCGCCAATCGGTTCAATATGCCCCAGCTTTCCTACTTCCAGCGGGAGATTCAGAGCACCAACACTCTGTACGATGAAATTCTTGCCCTGTTGTGGTATGACCCCCAGCTTTTGGAGAACTACTCCCCTGCTGACAGGCAGTTAGACTACCTTCTGTACAGCGATGTATCGGAAAGCATTGCTTCCTTCCGCAGCTTCCCCGGCTCTGCCCAGCAGATTTATGCCGCCATTAAATCCGGCTATAACAGCTCCAATCATACGGATTTGGATATCGGAACCTTTGTCATGGACGCCATGGGTGAACGGTGGTTCGAGGATCTGGGTGCAGACAGCTACAGTCTGCCGGACTACTTCGGCGGCTATTCCAGCTCAAGCGGCTATGATACGGATGCCCTGCGTTGGAACTATTACCGCAAGCGGGCAGAGGGACAGAATACCCTTGTCATCAACCCCGATTCCAGCGGAGGACAGACAGTGACAGCTAAATGTCAGATCACCGACTATCAGAGCAGCTACGAGGGCGGCTTTGCCAAGGTCAATATGCTCAATGCCTACAAAGCCTACAATGTCACTGCCGCAAACCGTGCCCTGATGCTCTTTGACAATCGGAGCCGTGTCCTCCTGCGGGATGAAATCACCTGCTCCTCCTCTTCCAAGATCTACTGGTTCGCTCATACCAAGGCGGCCGTAAAGCTCTCTGCCGACGGCAAAACCGCAGAGCTGACCCTGAACGGAAAGACCCTCTTGGCGCAAATCTCCACCCCCGATACGGCCAAGTTTACCGTTATGAATGCAACCCCCTTGTCCACCTCTCCCAAGCCCACCGGCGAGAAAGCCAGAGATGAATTCCGCAAGCTCAGCATTTGTATCAACGGTGTGACCTCTGCCAAGATCAGTGTTGTGTTTACTCCCATTGTGGAGGAAAGTGATCGGGACAAGTACCTGCCTACAGGCGGCATCTCGGTGTTCTCCAGCTTCCTCAGCGACAAGGACCCCGCAGCCGAGCTGACCGCAAACGCAAACGGCATCTATGAAATCTACACCGCCGATCAGCTTCGTGCCTTTGCCAAGGCTGTCAACGAGGGCAACGCCTTCGCCGGAAAGACCGTCCGCTTGATGAACGACATTGACCTTACGGGCAGAAGCTTCACGCCCATCGGCGGTGCCGACGGAACAGGCATATTCAAGGGTACCTTCGACGGTGGAAAACACTGCATCCGCAATCTGTTTGTATTTGAAAAGTCCGCTACGGGTGTGGGTCTTTTCGGCAAGGCCTCCGGAGCGGTCATTCAGGATGTGGGCATTGAAAACGGCATAGTCTTTGGCGGGCAATGCTCTGCCGGACTGATCGGCTCTGCCATCTCTGTCACCGTCAAGGGCTGCTATAATAAAGCAACGGTGATCTCCTCTGCCGGCAACAGCGGCGGTATTATAGGTCAGCTCGGTGGCACCTCCACCATCACCAACTGCTACAACCATGCAAACATCCGCTGTACCAACGGCGGCGCAGGAGGCATTGTAGGCTACATTGCCAGTGCCACCACAACGGAAATCCTTTCCTGCTATCATGTTGGCACCCTCACGGACAGTCTGGGCAAGCTGGGCCTCATCGGTTCCTACAACACCGTGACAGAGAGCTTGCTCATTAAGCACATTACCGTGAAAAACTGTTACTCCACCACCAATATAAAGAGCAGCTCCACAACAGACAACGCTTCTCTGGAAACCTACAGCGGCAACGCAAAGGTATCTGCCGCTCAGCTCATGGATTCTCTGCCCTCCGATGCCTTTATGTACGACTGCGAATGGGAAAACGGTGGCTACCCTGTATTCACATGGCAGTGCGAAACGGTACTTCCCGAGGATTTGGTGCTGAATACGGAAGCAGAGCTCCGTCTGCTTGCCTACACGGTCAACAGCGGCAAGGACAATTTCAGCGGAAAAACCGTCAAATTAGGTCAGAACATCGACCTGGATTCCCGAGAATGGATCCCCATCGGCGGCAGTGAAACGGAAAACAGCACCAGCCGTGTGTTCCGCGGCACCTTCGACGGACAGGGCTACGGCATCCGCAATCTGAGCGTTACCACGGGCAACTATTACGCGGGCTTCTTCGGTGCCCTGCAAGGCAAGCTCTACAATTTCGGTGTGCTCAGCGGACGGGTCCTGGGCAACTACAAGACGGGTGCCCTGGTCGGATCCTTCTCGGGAACCATGGAAAACTGCTTTAGCCGAGCCAGCATCAACGGAAAATCACAGACCGGCGGTCTGGTGGGTATGTCAGGAAAGCTGGCCATGTCCAACTGCTACTGCACCGGCTCTGTCAGTGCAACCACCAGTGCAGGAGGTCTGGTAGGCTACATGTCCAGCTCTGCCTCCAACTCCACTATCCGGGACTCCTACAGCGCTTCTGCTCTCAGTGGCTCCCAAAAGGGCGGTCTTGTATCAAATGTCAACACAGG
The DNA here is from genome assembly GCA_045595645.1 of Faecousia sp. Classification (GTDB taxonomy): domain Bacteria; phylum Bacillota; class Clostridia; order Oscillospirales; family Oscillospiraceae; genus JAZOXB01. The sequence continues at coordinate 2,895 of JAZOAV010000220.1, read as the reverse complement.
GGCTACATCCGTTACACTGACTAACTGCCATGCTTTAAGCGGCTATTCTCTGGTGCATACGGGAAGCACCCACACCCTCAGCGGTTGTACCTCCATGGCTGCGGCAGACCTGAAGGCGGCAACAGAAACCCTGGGAACCGGCTTCCTTGCCGATACTCTCTATCCTCAGAACGGAGGCTATCCCCTGCTGCAGGTATTCGCCTACGGTGTAGACCTACCCACGCTGGTAACTGACGAGGCAGGTGTCTACAACATTACCACAGCCGATGAACTGCGTGCCGTAGCAAAGGCCGTCAATGTGGATGGCAACAACTTTGCGGGAAAAACTCTGCGCCTCATGGTAGATATTGACCTTGAGCTGCGGGAGTGGATGCCCATTGGCACGGATCGTTCCTTTGCAGGCACCTTTGACGGTAACGGCCATATCATCGAAAATCTTTGCGTTACCTCCGGCAACAACTATGTTGGCTTGTTCGGCAGACTGGCCGGAGCGACCGTTGAAAATCTCGGCATTGAAAGCGGAACCATCATGGGCACAGGTAAGGTGTCTGCCCTGGCAGGCTCTATCCGCAACGGCACCGTGATCCGCAACTGCTATAATCGTGCCACCGTCAGCGGCAGAACCATCGTGGGCGGTCTGGTAGGCATGGTAGGCCCCACCAACTGTCTGGTAGAAAACTGCTATAACACCGGCTCTGTCAGTGCTTACAGCTCCGTGGGCAGTGTTATCGGCTATTTGGCGGGCGATACCACCAACTTTACCGTCAAGGACTGCTACCACGGCTCCGACACAGGGCTCGGCCTGATTGGTGTCTGCCACGAATCGGTTACCACGGCCAAAATGGAGCACTGCTTCGCCATTGATACAGGCTTCCTCGTCGGCACGCAGAATTCCCTGACGGTCACAAACTGCAAGACGGTCACCGCCGCTCAGCTTCAGGGCATGGCGGCAGAAATCGGAACCGCATTTGCGGAGGACTACATGACAAAGAATTGGCTCTACCCTGTCCTCCAGTGGGAAAACGCACAGGCCAGCACCTCCTTCGAGACAAAGGACGGTGTGCACCTGATCCAATCGGAGGCTGACCTGCGCCTGCTTGCCTACCGTGTGGCCAAAGGAGAGCGGTTTAAGGGCGAGAGCTTCCTGCTGACCACAGATGTGGATCTGGAATCCCGTCCCTGGCTGCCCATCGGCGGCGTCTATGGCTCCGAAACCATCTATTTCAAGGGCAGCTTTAACGGCGGTGGTCATAAAATCAGCAACCTCAATGTACGGACACAGGGAAATCACGGCGGCCTGTTCGGCATTGTATCTGACGGTGTGATTGAGAATTTGGGCATTGAAAGCGGTACCGTCCTTGCTAAGCAATATGCAGCCGGTCTTGCGGCCAGAGTGTATGCCAACAGTACCATTCGGAACTGCTATAACAAGGCCATGGTCTATGCCTCCTCCAACAGCGGCGGCCTGCTTGGAAGACTCAACAGCAGCAATATCACGGTAGAAAACTGCTACAATACGGGTGTCGTTACGGCAAAGACCAGCGGCAGCTCCACAGGCGGCTTCGTGGGAATTTTGTCCTCAGGCATTGAGAATACATGGATTCGGAATTGCTATAATGTAGGCAACCGCTACGGACTTTTCGGTACTGCCGGAGCAGACACGGTGAACACGGGTGCAGAAAATTGCTACACCACCGACTCCCTGAGGCTGTTCAAGGCTGCCAACTCCATGCTCCTGAAGGACTGCAAACAGATTTCCGATGAGGCTATGAAGGTTCTTGCTCCCGCTTTGGGAGAGGCATTTACGGAGGATGCAGAGGGCTTCAATCAGGGCTATCCCGTTCTCACCTGGGAGCTGGGACACGAGTATACCTCTGAGGTCACCACTGCCCCCACCTGCACCACAAGCGGTGTCTTAACCTACACCTGCTCCAAGTGCGCTGACAGCTACACCGAGGTCATCCCCGCCACTGGTCACACGGAGGTAATGGATAAGCCTGTTGCCGCCACCTGTACAACAACGGGCAAGACGGAAGGCAGTCATTGCTCCGTATGTAACGCAGTGATTAAAGCGCAGACCACCATTCCCGCAACGGGTCACAGTTACACAAGCAAGGTAACGACTGTCGCAACCTGCATCAATGCGGGCGTCAAGACCTATACCTGCTCCAAGTGCGCCCACAGCTATACCGAGGCCATTGCCGCCACGGGTCACACTCTCGTCGTTGACAAAGCGGTTGCCGCAACCTGCACCACTGCAGGCAAGACGGAAGGAAGTCACTGTTCTGTGTGCAATGCGATTATTCAGGCGCAGACCACCATCCCTGCCCTCGGGCACAGCTACGGCAACGGACAGGTTACAACCGAGCCCACTTGCACCACCGCCGGCGTGAGAACCTATACCTGCGGCACTTGCGGTGAAACTAAGACCGAGACCATTGCCGCAACGGGACACAGCACCGTGACCGTTCCCGGCACCCCTGCCACCTGTGTCAATTCCGGCACGACAGACCATGTGTACTGCTCTGTTTGCCAAACCGTCCTCTCTGCGTCTCAGGTGATTCCCCGTTTGGGTCACGACTACCGCTATACCAACAACGGCGACGGAACTCATACCGGCGCATGCAGCCGTTGCGACAAGAGCCTGACCGCCGCCCACAGCTTCACAAATGGCACTTGTGTCTGCGGTGCAAAGGAAGCCGTCTTGGACGAAAGCATCAAGATTTACCACACTCTGGACTTGGCAAGTGATATTTCCATCACCTTTGCTGTTCCCGTTTCTACGCTTTCTGCTTACGACAGCTACTATTTGGAATGTGTATTGCCCGAATATGAAGGCAACGCCCATATCGGCACTTCCACTGTTCAGATTCAGCCCGTTGTCAACGGAAGTTA
>JAZOAV010000219.1:0-32510 GCA_045595645.1 Faecousia sp. | reverse complement strand
ACAACTCCTGGGTTACCGGAGAGATCTCAGGCAAAACCCAGAAGTTGCTTGACGCGTTAAATGTTCGTATTACTTAATCTTTCGAAAGTTACGGTTTAATGTCATACGCCGTTCCCAAAAAGATCAGAGCACTGAACAAGCCGTACAAAAGTGCAGGAGCAACGAAAAAGCCATTCATATCGTTATTGTATGCAACAACTGCGACATCCCGAAATGCAATCGCATCCGTAGTTTCTTCAAAAATAAAAACGGCGAAAAATGCCACAAGAAAGACCAAAATCGTCCCGCACCAATAAATTCCCTTATCCAAAAGGGATAAAGGCGGTATTCGTTCCCTTTTCTTCTTACGCTTTTTCGCCATTCTCCTGCCTCCTTACCAAACACAACGGCAGCACACACCGATGCTCTGCTTCGACACCTCTCATCATCGCTCCGCTCGGCATCTCCATAACGCTTCTATGCTTATTGTACCATAATATCCCTTGTTTTGCAATATCCAAAGGCGCAAACAGACACGCAAGCCGAAAGTAACACACATCTTCCTTTATTTATCGAGCTCCGTAAAGAAATAGGCAAGCGTATGTACAAATTCTCCCTCTGCAAACAAAGCCTTGATTTCCTCTCGGCTCATCCACTTTGCTTGTGCCACTTCTGCGGTGGTGGCATTGTTTAGGTCTGCTTCCCCATCGTATTCAAACAGCCACACATCCATAATGTCGCCAAAGCTTACGCCATGGATCACGCCCCGAATGACGGAATGTACCATTTTCCCCCTATCAGCCGAAAGATCAATCCCCACTTCTTCCTTCGCTTCCCGCAGGGCTGCCGTCAAGCTGTCCTCCCCCGCAAGCGCAGAGCCGCCAACACATTCCCACATCAAGGGAAAGGTGGGTCGGTCTGCGCTTCGCTGGGAGATCAAAAACTGCCCCTTGCTGTTGCGGATCCAAACATGTACCACAAGGTGATAAAAGCCCTGCGGAATCTTTTCCCCACGAATGTGTGTCCTCCCTGTGCATTCACGGTTTTCATTGTATAAATCCCAAAGCTCCATAATCCGCTCCTCAATCTGTTTTAATTACATAATTCAATTTTCGGGTTTCATTTGCGCACTTCCTTCACAATAACATCTAAATCCGTTTCACCGGAAATCACATGGATGTCATGAGGCTGGGAATCGAAACAACCGTGCTTCTTTTCCAGCATGGTTGCCACAGGCGCGGGAAGATTGCCACGCATCCGTTGGGCGAAGCGAGATTTAATCAGCTCTAAATCTGCTGTTATTAGGATTCGCAATGCACCCTCCGGAAGTAGAGGAAGATGCTCTCTTTCGGAAATGACATAAATGATATTCTCACCGTTCACAGCAGCATTGAGCTTCTTTTGGAACATTGCTTTTGCAATATTTTCATTCTTGGCAAGTCGCAGATAGTCCTTGCCTGTAAATATTTCACAAGGAAAGCCAGCGGCAATCTTATCTGCAAGCGTAGACTTGCCGGTACAGCTTTCGCCAAAAATTCCAATAACCATAACGATCCTCTCTTATGAAACTGACGAATCAAACCATTTATTTCTTCACTTTGAAGGTCAAACCATCATATTTCTGTCCGCCAACCTCTCGCTCGTCTGTGCGTCGGTTGCACTCCACAAAGCCCAGCTTTTGTGCGCAGCGGAGCATTGGGACATTGCCCGACCATGTTTGCGTATAAAGTGCATCGAAGCCGTTTTGGAAATAATAACCAATAAAGGCACGAAGGGCAGCTGTTCCAACGCCTTTCGACCAAAAATCCGGCTCGCAGATGTCAATTCCTACGGCGCGGTAAACCTTTTTTCCCTCTTTAATATCATCAAAGGCAATCCAATCATAGTTTTCATCGATCATGTAGGAGCTGACCCAGCCAATATGTCTGCCGTTGTGCTCGATTTCAAACTTCCAACGGATAGCTTTTTCCGGCATCTCCTTGACAGCCTCGTAATACTCTGTCCAGTCTTTGCGCTCTGTTTCCTCGTCAGTTTCGATAGTCTCCCACGGTGCATCAGTATTTGACCACTCGGTTTCAGTGGTGAACCAACGCACATAATCCTCAATGTCGGATTCTGTCATGTCTCTTAAAACAATATTCTCAAATAGAATTCTCATGTATCCTCCTTATATCGATACCAGCTTGGCACAACACGACGCATTCCATCGTACCAGTAGAGTATCTGCGCCGCTTGCCTTTGCATAATCTGAATCTCGCCCTCACCAAACGGAATCGCCCAAGGGAGGGAGCCAAGTGTATTGGAGCAGATGTACAGTGCCAGTAAACGCCAAAAATCTACGGGAACATTTCCGTCAAAATACCCATCTACCATGCCGGAAGCAAAGGCCGGAGCCGCTTGCGCGCACCAGACAATGCGGTTAAACTCCTCCCATGGGTCGCCGTAATCGTCCCGATCAAAGTCAATGATGTGCAATACGCCCTTTCGGTCGAGCATCATATTGCCGATGTGATAGTCGCCATGCTGGTAGCTCTGCGGTCTGCCTCGAAGCAGATGACGATTTTCCGCGATGTATTCTAAAAACACCTCGCCGCCGCTTTCATATTTTAGCTCGCAGGCTTCGTACAGGGCGATCTTGCGATCGATCTTGGCATTGAAGCGGCTTTCCCAATTCGGTGCATCCACAGGTGCGGGAATGGTGTGGATTTTTGCCAAGATTCGTCCTGCATCTATGCCATAACGATACTGCTCGTCTACCGTTCTGCCCATGATTTGTTCTTCCGCATCCTCGCCATCAATCCAACTTTGGATCGAATATACATCATCTCCAAGAACACCAAATTCTACAGGCTGACACATGGGGATTCCGAGTGCCGCAACCTCTTTCATTCTCTCAAACTCACGCTTTTTTCGCTCCAAACGCTCCAAGGTCGAGATGCGCAAAAGATATTTTCCCCCGTCTTCGGTAAGCGCACAGTATTTCCGATCTCCCGACCAGCCTTTGTCAATATAGTCCTTGTGAACAATGGATTCATACAGCATAGAGCATCCTCCTTGTCATGTGGGGTTACAACGATCCAGTCAACCTTAAAAGTAGTTTTAAACACGAAAAAAGCCTTGGAAACCATTGGTTTTCAAGGCTTTTGGTGGAGATAAGCGGGATCGAACCGCTGACCTCTTGAATGCCATGGTCGCCTTTTAAAATGACGAGAATTTTTTTGCGTGTTATTTAGTCCATTTAGTGCTGTTTAGTACAAAAACCAAAACTTTTCCATGACAGCCGGTACATAGTGTGTCAGCCTAATTAGGGTACTTAATAGGGTAGTAAGTGTTGCGCGCACTTTAGCTGTTGCGCAGAATTTACTCCGATAAAGTGCTGAGCTGAAAGGAAAATATGTTGTATGAAAATGCTTAGTGTTAAAGAAATAGCAGAGAAATGGGAGATTTCTGAACAGCGAATTCGGAAGTATTGTTCAGAAGCACGCATTGAAAATGCGTGCAAAACTAAAAAAGGATGGATGATTCCTGAAGATGCCGAGAAACCGGATAAGTTAGAATATGGTATCATCTGCAAAAAGGAAACATTCTACCCCCTTGCCTCAAAACTCCGAAATCAAAGAAAGAAGAAAAACTACCACGGTTTGTATGATTATGTGCAGACCTACTTTACATACAGCTCCTGCCGTATGGCAAGTAACCGTTTGACTTGGAAACAGGTAGAAAGCATCTTTCAAAAAGGGAAAATATCAAGTACATTTGAATCGGTTAAGGTTTCGGATTGCATCGAGGTTTTGAATCACTTTGTCTGCATTGACTTTGTTCTGGATAATGTTAACGAAAGAATCAGCCGTTCTTTCATCAAGAAGCTTCACTATTATTTGATGAATGGAACAGTCGATGAACGAAAGAAGAAGGTTACCCCCGGAGAGTACCGGTTGGGAGACTTTATGAGAGATGGTAAAACTGCTACAGATGCAGATAGGATTTCTTCAGAATTGAATGCTATAATATTGGAATATGAATCACTGGAAGCAGTAGAACTTGAGGATATTCTGTCTTTTCATGTTGAGCTTGAAATGCTTGCTCCATTCCGAGATGGGAACGGACGTGTTGGTCGGCTGATTATGTTTAAGGAATGTTTGCGGCACGGAATTACGCCATTTATTTTTAGTGATAAATATAGGGCAGAATACATTTCCGGTCTGAAAAGATGGTCAAGCAGACACAAAGTCCTACTGGAGCTCACGGAAAAGGCTCAGAGAGAATTTGAAGAAGAGGTTGAGCATCACAAAATGCGCAAGGATTTAGAGTGCTATGCACCGTTATCCCCCGAAGAAGTACGAATACACTTGCACCAGGGAAATGAAAAATTGCGAACTTAATAATTGTATTACAAAAGTGCCATTCTTCTGCGCGGAGGAATGGCATTTTTCATTTTAGAAAGGAGTTGAAAAATTGAGTAACGGAAGAATTACGGCGATTGCAAACCAAAAGGGCGGTGTCGGAAAGACTACGACTACTGCCAACTTGGGCGTTGGCCTTGCGAAGCAAGGAAAACGAGTGCTTTTGGTGGATGCTGACCCCCAGGGAAGCTTAACGGTCAGTCTTGGGCATCGGGATCAAGATGCTCTAACGAAAACACTTGCCACAGTTATGAGTGCGGAAATGGAAGATGTTGAGCTTCCTGCGGAACATGGGATCCTTCATCATGAAGAGGGTGTGGATCTTCTGCCTGCGAATATTGAACTGTCCGGCGTAGAGTTGGGCTTGTTCAATGCAATGAGCAGAGAGACCATTTTGCGGACGGTTCTGAATCGACTGAGACCCTATTACGACCATATTCTGATTGACTGTATGCCCTCTTTAGGACTTATGACCATCAATGCTCTGTCAGCAGCTGACTCTGTGATTATCCCCACACAACCCAATTACTTATCTATTAAAGGTCTGAACCTGCTTTTGAAGTCTGTCGGCAGAGTTCGCAAACAGATCAATCCTAAGTTGCAAATTGACGGGATTCTGTTCACCATGGTGGATAGTCGTACCAACAATGCTCAGTCCGTTATCACCTCTATGCGAGATACCATAGGCGGAAATGTTCGAGTATTTCAGACTGAGATCCCACGCTCTGTAAGAGCTGCGGAAGCAGGAGAAGCCGGAAAAAGCATCTTTGCTTACGACAAAAACGGCAAAGTAGCTCAAGCCTATGAGAACTTGACAAAGGAGGTGGAGCAAATTGGCAAAGAGAGCAATCGACTTAGGACTGACCGCATTAGATGAGCTGTTTATGACCGAAGAAGGAAGACAGGAAAGCAGACTGCCAAGGATTCATGATGTGCCCATTGAACTGATTGACGATTTCCCGGATCACCCATTCCAAGTAAAACTGGACGAGGATATGGATCAGCTTGTGGAGAGTATCCGAGCCAACGGCATTATCACTCCTGTGACCCTCAGAGAAAAGCCCGACGGCAGGTATGAGATCGTGTCAGGACACCGAAGAAAGAAAGCCTGCGAGATTGTAGGGCTTCCTACTGTCAAGTGTGAAATTCGAGATATGACCAGAGATGAAGCCATTATTTTAATGGTGGAATCCAATCTCCAACGATCAGTGATCCTACCCAGCGAGAAGGCTTTTTCCTACAAAATGCGTTTGGACGCCATGAACCGTCAAGGTAAACGGATTTCCACTTCTGCCCCAGTGGGGCAGAAGTTATCGAGGGAGGTTTTAGCTGAACAAACCGGCGACAGTCACTCTCAAATTCAGAGGTATATCCGATTGACGGAGTTAATTCCAGAGATTCTTGACATGGTTGACGAGCGAAGGATTGCATTTCGTCCTGCTGTAGAATTATCCTATCTGCGAGAGGAAGAACAGCGAGATTTACTTGAAACCATTTCCTACGAGGAAGCCACACCATCTCTTGCACAGGCTATCAAGATGAAGGAGTTTTCAAAGGCTGGGAAGCTCAGTGCAGATGTGATTCTGTCAATCATGTGTGAGCAGAAACCCAACCAGCGGGAGAAAATTAGCTTCCGAACCGACCGCCTAAAGCCTTATCTGCCACAGAATATCTCTGCCAAACAGACAGAGGACTACATCCTCAAGGCATTGGAGTATTACAAACGCTTCATGGAGCGTAGAAAGGAGCAAGCCAGATGAAACCCATGATTTTCGCAACACCGGACCCCATCGGTGGCAACGGTTATTCTTGTCGTTCTCCCCCCTTCACACTACCCCCCTTATATTAACCTACTGTACCTACTGAAGAAGGAAATATAGGGAGGCCTAAAATTTGCACTCTTGGCAGAAATGTAAAATCATGCTACAATGAGTGTAAGAAAACAAGGGAGGTGCAATCGAATGAAGAAAGCTTTTGCCGGATTGCTCTTAGCGGTTTGCCTTTTGACCGCTTGCAGCAAGGAAGAAAAACCGGAAGTCATTACGGAAGATCCACAACTTGCAGCGACAACAACTGCAGCAACGGAATCTCTGACCGAACCCACTGAAGCAGAAATGACGAATACGGAGGAACCGTCAACCACGACACCGGAAACCTCAGAGGTTGCAACTGAGGCAACAACTGAGACACCACAGCCTCCTACAGTCGAAACTACTGCAACAGAAACGGAAGCTGCTACGGAGAAGGAAACACAGCCTACCACAGCTCCTACGGAAGCTACAGCACCTCCCACGACCACGCCACCAACAACTACACCACCGACAACCGAGGCTCCCGTAGAGCCTCCTGCAACGGAAACCACTGCTCCCACAGAAACCCGGCCTCCCGAAACGGAGCCCCCTACTACTGAGACTCCCAAAGAAGTAATTGATCTTGCAGCCTTGGAGGAATACGGCAGATCCTATGCACGAACATTAGGCTATAACGGAAATCCTAACACGGGATTTGCGACAAATGCAGGTTATTTTCCTCCATCGTATGTGTTCATTCGCTCTATGGAAGAAGGTTATCGTCATGTCAAGGAAGCTGTCGATGCACAGTACATCAACGATGTAAGTGCTGGACATGACATTGTGGTAGTGATTGACGGTGTAGAACGTCACAGAAAATTGAACATCTATATTGAACCAACCGATACTCCGGATTGGTATCTTGTGTACTGCTTCTACGGTGGCGAATAAAATCAAATACCAAAAGTGATCCCTGTTCAGAATTTCGAAAATTTTGAACAGGGATCTTTGTATGGAAAGGAGATTTTTGCATGAAGAAAAATTTGATGCGGATTTTTTCTTTGGGCATGGCGGTCTTCCTGCTTTTTGGATTGCTTCCCTGTGCATTTGCCACAGAGGGACAGGAAGAAAGCGAAATCAATACGCACTTGTCCGATGAGAAAGCATCAACAACTGATGATCCTTTGAAAGCTGATACCAAAAACAGTAATCCGGAAGGTTATGTGTATAAGTCCGGAATTATTTGGGGATCGGATTCTTCAAAGGAATTTGATGCCGTATACAACGGCAAGACGAACCATGTGTATTGTGTTTCGACCCACAATGTGAAGCACAACGGTTCGTATGTTCCCTGTTACTGTATTGATCCGGGTATCGAAATTGGCACAGGAAGTCCCTACCAAGATTCTTTGCTCACTACAAAGGAAGCGTGGAATTCTCTGAGCAGATTACAGCGAGATGCTATTGGACTTGCTCTTATCTACGGATTTCCCAACGGAATAAATCCTACAAGCTTCCATGAGAAAAAGGGAGCACAGGCTGCAACGCAGATGATTATTTGGGAAATTTGCTATGGCATGAGAAGTCCTTATTTTCCGTATACCTGCACAGACCAGCGGTATTACAATATGTTCAACTCCGATTCCGTCGGTAACGAGTTTACGGATGGTGCAACAGGAGCGAACAACGGAACAATCCGCAATATGAAAGCAGTCTATCAGCAGGTGTCTGACAAGATGGCACAGCATTTCAAACGACCTAGCTTCCTTTCGATGGACAGTGATACAGCGCAGGTTTTTGATCTCAGCCCCAACAGCAACGGCAAATACTCTGTCACGCTGACGGACTCCAACAATATGCTTTCCGCTATTAGCTTCACGAACACAGACAATCTGACATTTGTGAAGAACGGGAACACTCTCACGATTACAGCAAATAAGCCCGTAACGGAAGTGACAGTAAAGGCTACCAAGAATGTGCCAAATTTGGACGCACAGACCTTTATTGTCTGGAAGCATACGGACAAGCAAATGATTGTGGAACCTGTCAGCCCGACAGCAGATCCCACTCCGCTGTATCTCAAGCTTCGTGTCCGAACCGGAAATCTGAGCATCAAGAAGACCACATCCGACGGAAAAATGCTCGGTGGTTGGAGGTTTACTCTCTATTCAGATCAGGCTTGCACGAAGAAGGTTTATGGCCCTTACACTACCAACTCCAACGGCACGATTACTGCCAAGGATCTCATTGCCGGAACCTACTGGATTCGAGAAGAAGGCAATGCAGCCCCCGAAGTAGAGAAGCTGTACAAATGCCAAGGTGAGAATCCCCGGAAGATCACCCTGACTGTAGGACAGACCGAAAGTGTTGCTTTCAACAATGTGAAACAAACCGGAGATCTGAGCATTAAGAAAACCACTTCGGATGGGAAAATGCTTGGCGGTTGGAAATTCACTCTCTATTCAGATCAGGCTTGTACAAAGAAGGCATACGGTCCCTACACTACCGACTCCAACGGTACGATTACTGCCAAGGATCTCATTGCCGGAACCTACTGGATTCGAGAAGAAGGAAATGTAGACCCCGAAGTTCAGGAAAAGTACAAGTGTGTCGGAGAGAATCCTCGGAAGATTACCTTAACCGTAGGACAGACCTCAAGCGTTGAGTTCCACAACATCCTACAGACCGGTAGTGTCAAGCTGATCAAGAAAACCAACACAGGAGGCACTCTTGCCAACTGGAAGATCGACATTTTTATGGATGAGGACTGCACGAAACCCATCACCGGTTCCCCCTTCACCACAGGAACGGACGGAACCATTATTGTCCACGGCCTTATTCCCGGCACTTACTACGCAAAGGAAGTAGACGAATCCGATCAGTATCCCTACTGGCACTTCGATACGGAAGTGAAAAAGGTAATTGTTGAAGAAGAGAAAATTGCTTCCGTAACCTTCACGAATATCCAATACGGCAAGCTTCGGATCAAGAAGATTGCTGTAAACGGTTCTCCGGAAGGATGGAGCTTTGAACTGCTCAATGAATCCAAAGAACTCATTACCACCCTTAAAACAGATAAAGACGGATACGCCTACTCTGAATTGCTTCTGCCCGGCAAGTATTATGTCCGTGAGATCCATGACAGGGATGAAACCTACTGGACATACGATGCTGAAGTGGAAAGGGAAGCTGTTGTCACCGCAGGAGAAGAAGTCACTGTGGAATACACCAATGAGCAGTTCGGCAGAATCAGCTTTCACAAGACTACCGATTCCGGGAAATATCTGGAGGGCTGGGTGTTCCAAGTCACAGATGAAGAAGGTAAGCTTGTCGGAGAATACACCACCGATGAAACCGGCTTTGCTATTACAGAAAAACTCAAGCCCGGCAAGTATTTTGTCAAGGAAGTTGCTCGAAACGATCCCTATTGGGTCGTAAATGTGGAAACCCATACCGTAGATGCTATGGCAGGTCGTACCGCCAAGGACGAATGGCATAACAACGAAAACGGCAAGGGAACATTCCGCAAGGTAACGAACACAGACAAGGACTTAGACGGATGGATCTTCACCGTTTACTCCGATGTGGGATGCAAGAATGAGATTGTATCCTTGACTACAGACGAGGACGGGAAGGTTTCTTGGATGTTTGAACCCGGAACCTACTATGTGAAGGAAACCGGAGACACCAAGGGTCGCTTCGACAATCCCTGTTGGGTCATTGACAAAATGCTACACATCGTCACCATCCGTCCCCATGAGGAAACTACAGTCACTTTCCAAAATTTCCTCTATGGAAAGATCTCCGTCAGGAAAGTGAATCCGGAAGGACAGTCTCTTGCCGATGCGGAGTTTATGCTTGAATGGAGCGAAGACGGAACGCTTTGGAAACCTGTTTTCTACCATCGAGGAACCGATGGCCCTGAAGGAAGCTGTTCCAACAAGGATGTTGTGGACGGAAAACTGACCACCGGAGCAGATGGAATTGTCACTTGGGAAAGACTTTATCCTGATCTCTACTACAGGATCACGGAAACCAAAGCACCCAATGGGTTTACGCTCCTTACAGAGCCTGCCTTTGAAGGAAAGCTTCCGGAGAAAGATCCCATTGTTACTCTGAAGGTAGTCAATGCCCGACAGTTTGAGATGCCACAGACCGGCTCTGCATCCTTGTTCCGTATGCCCATCGCACTACTTCTCTGCACTCTCGTATGTGCAGGTGCTTTGTTCCGGCTGAGAAAGAAGAAGCCCGAATAATTTCATCCATCCCCCCTAACCAACCGAGGAAAAAGAACCTCGGTTTTCTTTTTTTCCAAAACACTACAACAAATCAAACTATCTATTTATGAAAGGAAAATAAAACTATGAAGAAGATTTTTGCTATCATTCTCTCCCTTATGATTATGATCTCCATGCTCCCCGCATCCCTGGCAGCGCCTGTGGCAGATGCCACCATTGATGAAACCGCAGAAGGCTCCCTGACCATCTTCAAGTACGACTTCACCAACGCTATGAAGGACGGTGTGTGGAACGAAGACAGCTTCATTTCCACCGGCTGGCGTGAAAGCTATGTGGAAACCGTTCTCGGCGGCACTGTCCGTGAGGGCGATGCCAACGGCGAAGCAGACCATGCTCTTGGGAACGGTCAGACCTCCAACGGTTATTCCATTAAGGGCGTCGAGTTCACCATTGCCAAGGTCGCTGAAATCGTAACCTTTACCGAATCCGCAAATGATATGCACCCAGACTACAACCTGACTCAGGTGCTGTATGGCTTTGATAAGGTTGCTTCCGCTGATCTCCTCTCTGCTATGGGATTGGCTGACGGTGCAAGCCGCTATATCAACGCTGATATTACCGACAAGTTGGACAAGACCAAGTATTACTACACCTCCAACACCATCAATAAGGCTCTTGCCTTTGCCATCAACGACAATGCAACTACCCTGAAGAATGCTATGGAAGCCTTTGTTTCCGCACAGGCTGATGCAATCGCACTGCCTCTCACTGATGAAAACGGTATGTCCCGTGCAGAAGGCTTGGAGCTTGGTCTCTGGCTGTGCATGGAAACCGCTGTTCCCGAAATGGTTACTTCCACCACCGATCCCTTCTTCGTATCCCTGCCCATGACCACTGTTACCGGCAATGAGAACTCCGCATCTCCCGTAGGCGGCACCGAATGGAACTATGATGTTGTGATCTATCCCAAGAACCACACCGGCATTCCCACTCTGGAAAAGACCCTGAGAGAATCCAAGGAAGACACCGGCAAGAACAACGGCACCTCCGAAATCACCGACGGTTTTGATCACACTGCTACCGCTTCCTCCGGCGATAAGCTGGACTATCAGATCCTCAGCACTCTGCCCACCATTACCTCCAAGGCAACAAGCCTGTCCGTCTATAACTTCTACGATACCCTCTGCGAAGGTCTGACCTACTGTAAGAATGATGTGAAGATCGAGTTCTTTACCGACAAGGAATGTACCGATCCCATTAACACTTGGGAAGAAGCAGATGGCAAGTTCACCGTCACCTATTCCGAGGATAACCGCCATATGACCATCGACATGACCGCAAAGGGTTTGGAAGAGATCAACAACGCTCCCTATTCCAATGAGTACGGCAAGATCTACTCCGGCTATTCCAACTACACCATCCGCATCTCCTACGGTGCCACCGTCAATGCAGACGATTCCCTTGTCTATGGCGACAACGGCAACGACAACAAGGTAGTCCTGACTTGGAAGCGTACCTCCTCCGAGTATTACGACACGCTGATCGACGACTGCCATATGTTCAGCTTCGGCATTGACCTGACCAAGCTGTTTGAGGCTCTCGACTCCGAAACCGCAGAGATCACCAACCTTTTCAAGGCTGTTAAGTTCAAGGTATACAACGAAACAGATGGCTATTGGGTACAGGCTGCCCTCGACGAAGAAAGCGGCTTTTACTATGTGACCAATCATGTTGCAGAGGAAGCTGATGCTACCGTATTTATCCCTGTCGCTGTAGAAGATGACTTCGGCAAGATCTTCATCAAGGGTCTGGAGGATGACAGCTATGTGATCACCGAGGTGGAAACCGCCGATGGTTACACCCTCCTGAAGGATGACATTAAGCTGGTTATTACCGCAATGGAAAACGAGGACTGCACCTGCGACATCTACTCCGAAGATATTCTCGGTGTTCTGCAGAACGATCCCCACTATGCCTTCGACGGCGGTTATGATCTGAAGCTCAGCGGCATGCCCCAGAAGCAGCTCAAGCACCTGTTCCTGACCGCAGAAGCTACCGTAGATACCAATGCAGTCACTATGGAAGCAGACGGTGAATCCCTCAACGCTTTTGTTCCCCTGACCGTTGTGAACACAGAAGGCTTTGACCTTCCCAATACCGGTGACAACGGCACTCTGATCTTCACCGCAGGCGGAATCCTGATGATGTTTGCAGCCGTGGTTGTGATCCTGTTCGTATGCAAGAAGCCCAAGGATGCAACTTCCAACGCAAGCAAGAAGTAATTCATAACCAACACTCGGTCGGAGGGTTCATCCCTCCGACCCCCTTGTGGGAGGACAATCTATGAAGAAGAAACTTATCTTGATCGCTGTTGCGGTCTTTGCCTTCCTTGGGGCACTGGGCCTCACCCTATATCCCTTGATCAGTACAGCCTATAACGAGAGCCACCGTTCCGAAATCCAAACCCATTACGAAGAAAAAGTAATGGACACAGATCGAACTAAGCTGATGGAGGAGCTGCAGAAAGCCCATGCTTACAACCGCAATCTGACGGATTACAGCCAAGAAGCTTTGTTGGAAGCGGAGAATGAGTACAAAGATTGCCTAAACCTCATGGATGACGGCATTATGGGCTATGTGAATGTCCCGAAAATCAATGTTCAGCTCCCAATCTATCACGGAACCAATGCAGATACCTTGGAAGTCGGTGTTGGGCATCTGTTGGGAAGTTCTCTCCCTGTCGGTGGCAACAACACCCATTGTGTGCTGACTGCCCATTCCGGCATGGCTACAGATAAAATGTTCTCCGACCTTCCGCAGATGGCAGAAGGAGATGTGTTCTATTTGGAAATCTTAGGTGAAATCCTTGCTTATCAGGTAGACCAAATCAAAACGGTTACGCCCTATGATACCACCTATCTTTCTGTCGTGCAGGGAGAGGATCTGTGTACTCTCGTTACCTGTACTCCTTTTGGAGTGAACACCCACAGACTTTTGGTAAGAGGAACACGAATTCCCTACGAGGAAGCTGTGGAGATTCAAGAAGAAACTGTCATCACCGAAGAAGTTGCATCCACATGGGAACAGCATTATGTCAGAGGGATCCTTTTAGGCATTGGAGGTTCTGTATTCCTTCTGCTTCTTGGATATACCATATGGAAAGGGTGGAAGAAACGCCATGATCACTAAACGAATTGTTATTGTCCTTATGGTCTTTATGTTCTTTGTGGGCATAGCTGTTTTGGTCTATCCCCATTACCAAGGTGCAAAGATTGAGGACGAAATGGAATCCGAGGCAATCTCTTTTTTGGAAAGTGTCCGAACAGAACCGACCGAAACTATACAGAGCGATCCCGATTCGCCTGAAGAAACAGAAATGATTCAGGAACGGCAGTATCCTATGCTGTGGGATGCTATGAACAGCTACAATCATACCATCTACACAGATAAGCAGTCCGGCTTGAAGAACACCGCAGCTTATAAAAGCACCGTCATCCGACTGTCGGACTTTGGCTTGGACAGTGAGGTGTTTGGTGTAATTGAGATCCCTAAACTCAATGTCTGTTTGCCCATCTATCTCGGAGCGAGCAGAAGCAACATGGAAAAAGGTGCTGCACATATGGGAGAAACCAGCCTGCCCATTGGTGGAGAGAATACCAACTGTGTTCTTGCGGGCCATTGCGGTTGGAACGGAGCCCACTATTTCCGCTACCTCTCCGACTTAGAGATTGGGGACGAAATCATTATTACGAACCTATGGGAAACCCTAACTTACACGGTTACGGAAACCAAAATCATTGAACCCAATGAAACAGATACGATCTTGATCCAAGAAGGTCGGGAAATGTTGACCTTGCTGACCTGCCACCCTTACGCTTCCGGTGGCAGACAACGGCTCTTGGTATTCTGTGATCGTGAGAAAGGAGAAATCAATGGAACAAACTGAAAAACGCATGGCGGGAACCTATGAGATCATCCATGCCATGTATATCGGAGATCGTGAAATCGTCATTGGCGAATGGAACGAGGCTCCCGACGGAGAACGATTCATGTGTGCTGTCTGTACGCAGAATGAGATCTTCGCCCAATACAATCAGGTCATGGTTTCAGACACCTTTGCGGATATCGTGAAGCTTTACGGCGACCGTGTTTCCGCACAGGCAGAGAAAACCATTGCAGCTCTCAATTATGAAGGGCTTACGGAGGATGACCGCTGTATGTACACAGACAAGGATTGTGATCCTATTGAACAGGAAGATTTGAACGGGAAGGTCGTTGTGATTCGCCCGGATGCCCTCCGCAGAGAATACCAACAGGCACCCCACCAAATCTGTCTTTGTACCGGAGGATTTGGGGCAAACCCCAATGCCAGAGGGCGAGCTGTTTATTGCAGAAATCTTCTGACAGGCAGAGAGGAAAAGTTCTACCGTTCTGACCTTATGGGCATTCTCCCACCTGAAAAGCAGCCTGAATGGGTGCAGAAGGGTGTGGAGCAGTACAACAAGAAGAAAACGCAGAATATGGAGGCGAGATAATGGAACTCAGACCCATGAGCAAAGAAGAAATGCTCTATTGCTACGCTCAAAGCCAGCAGATCAGTATGCAGACCGGCTTGATCGGTCATCTGCGAGGTGATATGGACAGCAATGGGCAGGGCTTTTTCACGACTTTCTTTGACTTCCGTTCAAGCCTCAAGACCGACGAGTTCAAAGCAGAGTTTGACACGGTGATCAACTCTTTGCGGAATGATCCTGAATACCGGCAGTGTCTCGGCAATCGCAGCAAACTGAGTTCCTTTTGCTATGCCCATCCCGAAAGCAGAATCCAAAGGGATCGGGATGACTACGGTTTCCGTGTGAACACCGATGCCTACAGCTATTTGGTGCGGCTGAATCCCAATCGTGGGGAGTACAACTTCTATGTTTACTGCTACAAACGGGAGAGCTTAGATCGACACATGAAGCAAGCGGAACGAGGTATCCGTTTTATTGATTCCAATTACCGTGAAAAATTCCGTGTAGCTGATGGGGACAAAATTCGCGTCACCTATGGAGATGGAGAATCCCATGAAGCAACCGTTCGCTACATTGATGATTATCATATGGAGATAGGAAGACAGTTGTATCATATTTGCGAATTTGCAGAACGATTTGAGGCGCAGAAATGCACAGATATTTATCCCCTGCGGGCATCCCTCCCCGAACATTGCTACTCTATGCTGTCTTCGGAGAATAAGCTGATTAAGATCATCAAAGGCGAATCCGGCTATCATGAGCTTTGTCAATTAGATGAGCACGGCAGAAAAACTGTGGATGCTAAGAATCAAGCAATCGGTGTCAGCAAGGCACAAGAAGCGGCTATGGTCATAGGCTCTATGTTCGGATGGGACAAGCCCGGTGCCGACCCCAAGAACTACGATGAGCAGGGCGTTCCCGTAGCTCCTCATAGTCGAAATCGAGGTGAAGCACGATGAAATACAGCATCCAAGTCAGGGAAGTAAATCGCGGTGTTCTTGAAATTGAAGCATCCTCCAAGGAAGAAGCTCTTAAAAAAGCAGAAAACCGATATGCCATGGGATACACCGCTTGGGAAAAAAGCGAATTTGAATTCCGGGATGTGAGGGAAATTCCACGGCTCATACCTCTCCGTCCTCAACCCTATGGGGAAGGAAAGATCAGGTGAGTTTATGACCGAAAAAGACCGTGTAATCTGGAGCAATCGAGATTTAGATCTTGACGATTGGAGGGACGATTTGTTGGAGGAATACCCGGATGCAGACGAGGACAGGCTGTATGAGCTTATGTACGAGCAAAACAATGCCTATTTGGAGGATGAACGAGCCAATCTGAACATCCAACTAAGCAATCCGATTCTTGTGGTTGCAGATGTAGGACGATGGGACGGTCGTCACATGGGATACGCAGAGGTGAAAAGCGGTAACATCCGTGACTGCCTATACACAAGCATGGACTATGCCACTTGGTATGTAGATCAACTTGGAGATCTCCGCTGTGATGCGATCCACCATGACGGCACAAATCATTATCTCTATCGTGTGTACAAGGATGGTGTATCTCAAAGCAGCATCGAAAATCTGAAAGCAAAGATCCTGGACGGGTCTGCAACCCGTGCAGATATTACCCGTCTGACCAAACGCCTGGGCGATGACATCGGCAAGGTCTACGGCTGGACTTTCCCCCAACCGGGACGAAAACCACAACACGAAAGATAGGAGGATCAAATGGACAAGCAAACCGCAATTCACGAATATCTGAAGCGGCATCATGTAGGCAAGGACAATGCAATTTACAGTCGAGATCTGCAAAGGCTGTTCTGCATTGACGGACGGAATCTCCGCAGGAAGATCAACGCTTTGCGTAAAGACGGTGTTCCCATTTGCAGTGGGGAGACAGGCTATTATTATGCACAGCATCAGCAAGAGATCAATGAAACTGTGTGCAGAATGAACAGCCTTTTAACCACAATATCCAATGCAAGAACCGGTCTGCTCTTTGCCTCTATCCCTGCCCCTACAGCTTCCAAGGTGGAGCTGACCATTAAAATCGAATAGGAGGAGATCACATGGCCGGCAAATACAGTATCATGAAGGATGTAGCAAGGCAAACTGCACTGGAGATCACCTCCGGAACCGGTCCCTATACATCCTTCCTAAAAACAGCCGCCAATAACTACAAGTACAGTTTTGAGGAACAACTGCTCATCCATCAGCAGAAACCCAATGCTACTGCTTGTGCGGAGATAGATGTTTGGAACAAGCTGGGCAGATGGGTCAACAGGCATACCAAGGGCATTGCACTCCTTGTGTCGGGTGCTCCCAACCGCTTGAGATATGTCTTTGATGTATCTGACACCAACAGTCGAGCAGGTATCGAAGTCAAGCTGTGGCAGATGCAACCTGAGTATGTGGTAGGAGTGCAGGAATCTCTGTCGAACCATTTGGGCATGGAAGATAGCACCTTAGACTTCCCGTTATTCTTACAAAAAGTTGCCCAAACTGCTACGGAAGATAACCTCGAAGACTATCTTGCACAGCTCAAAGAAGCAAGGCAGGATAGTATGTTGGAATCCCTTGACGAAAGCAAGTTGAAAAGCTATCTGAGGAAATCCGTTGCAAGCTCCGTCGGCTATATGCTCATGCACCGGTGCGGCATCGATCCGGATCGGTACTACAGCTTTTTGGACTTTGTGCATGTCATGGACTTCAACACAGAAGAAACCATCCAAGCCTTGGGAACTGCAAGCAGCGACATCTCAGAAAATATTTTGCGTGAAGTCGAAAAAAGTGTCAGATCTCAAGTTCGCACATTTGCACAATCATCCAAAAGAGAGTATGATACAGGTAGAAATACAAATAACGAAAGGAGCACGAATCATGGAACTGAGCTACATTCAACAGGGAGATTATCTGATCCCCGACCTGAAACTGCCGGAGGAACCCAAGATCGGCAAGTACGGAATGCTTCGGAGAACTTACCTGCAACAGAACAAGAAGGTGATCTTCGGGGCAATGCAGATGAAGGAAACCCTGAAGGATCATCTGGAGGAAGTAGACCGTCAGGCCAACGAGATGATGGAACGCCTCATGTCTCAAATGGCGAAGGAACAGGGCGTGACGGAGGAACTGAAAGCCCAAGATCAGATGGCGTGGGTACAGAGCATGAACAACATCCGCAACGCAGCGGAGGAGATCGTCCTGAGAGACCTGATCTACCGTTAAGCGGTCACGACTTCAACGCACGGACGGAGTACGATTATTTCCACCAAGATCACGAAAAGAACGAACTTCTGAGAAATCACAGCCCCCTAAAAGATCATAGGCAAGACATAGCCGCATTCTTTAACGCCCATCGGGACGGGAAAGAGTGCGGCTTTTTTGTTAGGGATTACTTCGGTAGTGAACCTGTGGAAGTAACTTTGGAGGACGGACAGGTTGTAGGCTACCAAGCCTACTCTGACCTAATCCACATGTGGCGTGGAACCTTTGCAACCCGTGAACGAGAAGTCTTTGAGCGTTGGGATATGATTGCTCACCGCATAGCCGGGATGATGGTCATGGAAACTTGGCTGTCTGAGGATGAAAGACCCATCTTCCCCTCGGAAGCACAGCAGAAGACAAGAGCATTGCAGGCTACAGCCAAAGACGGAAGCAAATTCGTTCTGCCCCAAGGAGCTATTGACTATATCATCACCCATGGATCAGGTGTATATCATGGGAAGTTCCGTATCTATGAACAGTTCTTAAAGAATGAAACCAAGGACAAAAATATTGCTTTTCTAAAGAATGAATACGGTATGGGAGGTCATTCCGATGCCATACCGGGAAGTGGATTGTGGGAACAGCACGATGCCACAGGAATATCGATTCGTCGTTCTTCTTCCTCTAAACCGGGAATGGAAGCAAAAGTGCTTATGACTTGGCCTATGGTGGAGATTCGCATTCGAGAGCTAATTGCCGCAGACCGTTATTTGTCTCCCACAGAAAAGAAAAACTATGCCAAATATCTGCGAGCAGAAGAAGCCCGGAGAAAGCGTAGTGCCTTGGTATCGGAATATCAATCTATTATTACGGACTATAACGATTATTGGACTCAGCTTTCACAGAAAGAAAACTGTCTCAATGTTCATCCTCTCTACGATTGCTACCAAGCTTTCCGTATGGGAGAAAAGACCATAGGCAGAGGCGAAGAAAAGACTTTTGTCCTACCTGCCATGCGAGAGATTATGGAACGGATCGTGGAAGCCAATACCCACCATGCAGACCGAGCCAAGGCAATGCTGGAAAAGCTCAAGGGTGAAATTGCCCTGCCATTGGAACCAACCTATGATGAGCTGAATCCGCCGCCTCCCTTGCCGAAAGAGTACCATCTCAGCGAGGGTGACATCGTGAGAGTTGGTACACTGCGGTATGAAATTCTTGCGGTAGGTGACAAGGAAGTTACTGTCCGTGATGCAGATTTCATTATGGACATTAAGGATTTCCCCAAGGAAGCCTTCTTTGAAAGTCTGAAAGAAAGTCCCTCTAATGACAGATACCTTCATGTGATTGAAGAAGCACCTGTACAGGAACAGACAGATACCCATGGTGAAACAGAAACACAGCTTGATACCTCGGAAGAAGCGGAAACTGTTGTGCCCACTAACGAAGAAGCCTCTAATAAAGAACAAGCGGATGCTAATCTTGATGTGGCTATTGGGCTCATAGAGGATTATTGCAGAGCGGAATTTGGAGAAGCGGCGACTTTGGATGATTTAAGCAAGATCCCAATCACCTACACCACCATTACAGACCACGAAATACCCATTCAGATCTATGTGGATTTGATCGAGTTTTCCTTGATTCGGGAATTAGACGGCGAAACCTACGAGAAGCATCAATATGATTCCCTGTCTGAACTGATCGCCAAGGAACTGGAGTATCTTGATTTTGATGCCCTTATAGATGTACCGGACGAAGACTTGATTCAACGAGGCTTAGTGCCGGAGAATTTTAGCACCTATGCCCCGTTGCATGTAGAAGTCTCGGAAAAGGTTGCAGAAGCGGAACCTGTACCGGAGATCACCCTCACGCCACCGAAAACGATCCGAAAGGCTCAGACTCCTGCAACCATTCTTTATCCCGAAATACCATCCGATCAGCGGAGGAACTTCCATATCACAGACGATAACTTGGGTGTCGGATCTCCCGGACAGCGATATATCAACAATGTTTCTGCAATCCGTTTGCTTAAAACCTTGGAAGCGGAACACCGTTTGGCTACACCGGAGGAGCAGGAAATCCTTTCAAAGTATGTTGGTTGGGGTGGTTTGTCCAATTGGTTTGACGACCGACATCCCAAGTACCAAGAATTGAAGAATTTGCTGACACAGGAAGAATATGCTGCCGCCAGAGAATCTGCTCTGACGGCTTTTTACACTCCTCCTGTGGTGATCCGTGCCATCTATCAGGCAATGGAGAATATGCAGTTCCAACAGGGCAACATTTTGGAGCCTTCTTGCGGCATCGGTAATTTTCTCGGCATGCTTCCCGACAGCATGAGTGAATCGCGGATGTTCGGTGTGGAATTGGACAGTATATCAGGTCGTATTGCACAGCAGTTGTATCAAAAGTCCTCTATTGCAGTGCAAGGATTTGAGAAAACGGCTCTTCCCGACAGCTTCTTTGACCTTGCCATCGGCAATGTTCCCTTTGGTCAATTCAAAATCCCGGACAAGCAGTACGACAGACACAACTTCCTGATCCATGACTACTTCTTCGCTCGGACTTTGGATAAAGTTCGTCCCGGCGGTGTGGTTGCGTTTATCACATCCAAGGGAACTATGGACAAGGAGAATCCTGCCGTCCGAAAGTATATTGCTCAGAGAGCAGACCTCTTGGGTGCCATCCGTTTGCCTAATAATACTTTTAAGGCTGCTGCAGGTACGGAAGTTACCTCGGATATTCTCTTCCTCCAAAAGAGAGATCGACTTATTGACATTGAACCGGATTGGGTATATCTGAATACAGATGGAAATGGCATCCGCATGAACCAATACTTTGTAGATAATCCGGATATGATCCTCGGTGAAATGCAAACGGTCAGCGGCCCATTCGGACAGGAAACAGCCTGTCTTCCCACGGAAGGAGCAGAACTGTCCGAGCTGCTGGAAGGTGCCATTCAAAACATCCACGGTGAAGTCCTCTCCTACGAGTTCGACGAGCAAGGCGAGGCTGTGGAGGAAAACTCCATTCCCGCAGATCCTAATGTCCGTAATTTCAGCTATGCCTTGGTGGATGGCAAAATCTACTACCGAGAAAACAGCCGAATGCGACCGGTGGAACTGTCTGCAACGGCGCAGAGCCGTGTGAAAGGCTTGATCGAGATTCGGGATTCTGTCCGCAAACTCATTGCGTTGCAGTCAGAAGATTATCCCGACAGTATGATTAAGGCTGAACAGGTACATTTGAATGAACTGTACGATACCTTCGAGAAGAAGTACGGTCGTATCAATTCCCGTGCCAATTCCTCTGCATTCTCCTCGGATAGTTCCTACTTCCTCCTGACCTCTTTAGAGGTTATGGACGGTGAAGGAGCATTTGTCCGCAAGGCAGATATGTTCACCAAACGAACCATTCGCCGCCGACAGCTTGTGACTCATGTAGATACAGCCTCGGAAGCCCTTGCTTTATCTCTCGGAGAAAAAGCCGGTGTGGATATGGCATATATGTCCGATCTGACAGGAAAATCGGAGCAAGAACTGTATGAGGATTTGACAGGAGTCATCTTCCTAAATCCTCTGTACCAAGGAGATCAAGATCACAAGCCCAAGTATTTACCTGCAGATGAATACCTCTCCGGCAATGTCCGTGAGAAGTTAGCCCTTGCTAAACGCAGTGCAGAACTCTACCCCCAAGACTATACGCCCAATGTAAAAGCATTGGAGGCGGTACAGCCCAAGGATCTGACTGCAAGCGAAATCTCTGTCCGCTTGGGTGCAACATGGCTTCCTGTAGATGTGGTGCAGGACTTTATGTATGAGCTGTTCAATACCCCGTATTATATGCGTTATCGCACCAAGGTTCATTATTCCCCCATCACAGGCGAGTGGAATATTTCCGAGAAAACACAGGACAGAGCCAATGTCAAAGCAAACAACACATACGGCACCACTCGCATCAACGGTTATAAGATCTTAGAGGAAACGCTGAATCTCCGAGATGTGCGAATCTTTGATTATGTGGAGGACAGCAACGGCAAACGCACTCCTGTTCTCAACAAGAAGGAAACCGCTATTGCCCAAGGCAAACAAGAACTGATCAAGGAAGCATTCCGAGAGTGGATCTGGAAGGATCCCAACCGTAGAGAGCAACTCTGTAAGCTTTACAACGAGAAATTCAATTCCAACCGTCCTCGTGAGTATGACGGAAGCCATCTCCAATTCCCCGGTATGAACCCTGAAATCCGTCTCCGACCTCACCAAGTCAATGCCATTGCTCATATCCTCTACGGAGGAAATACACTCCTTGCACACGTAGTTGGGGCCGGGAAGACCTTCGAGATGGTCACTGCGGCTATGGAAAGCAAACGCTTAGGGCTTTGTCAAAAGTCGCTGTTTGTTGTTCCCAACCACCTGACAGAACAGTGGGCTTCCGAGTTCCTGCAGCTCTATCCTGCGGCAAATATTTTGGTTGCCACAAGAAAGGATTTTGAAGCACGAAACCGCAAGAAATTCTGCGGAAGAATTGCAACCGGTGATTATGATGCCATTATCATCGGACACTCTCAATTTGAGAAAATCCCAATGTCCTTGGAGCGGCAGAAAGCCATCCTCCAACAGCAGATCGACGAGATCATGGACGGAATCGCCATGGCAAAACGTGAGCGCGGAGATAACTTCACGATCAAGCAAATGGAGCGAACCCGAAAGCAACTTCAAGTGAAGATGGACAGGCTCAATGACCAAACCCGCAAGGATGACCTTGTAACCTTTGAGGAATTGGGTGTTGAGCGCATCTTTGTGGATGAAGCCCATTACTACAAGAATCTTGCGGCGTTCTCTAAGATGCGAAATGTAGGCGGTATTTCTCAGACAGAGGCTCAGAAGTCCAGTGACCTTTATATGAAGTGCCGCTATCTGGACGAGCTGACCGGTGGCAGAGGTGTGATCTTTGCAACGGGTACACCCATTTCTAACTCTATGGTGGAAATGTACACCATGCAGAAGTATTTGCAGTACCGAGCTTTAGAAGAAAAGGGATTGCTCCATTTTGATGCTTGGGCGTCCACATTCGGTGAGACGGTCACAGCAATCGAACTTGCTCCGGAAGGATCAGGTTATAGAGCCAAAACTCGTTTCGCAAAGTTCTACAACCTTCCCGAACTCATGTCCATGTTTAAGGAGGTTGCGGACATTCAAACTGCGGATATGCTCAAACTCCCAGTGCCGGAAGCGATTCCTCAGAATGTCGTTCTGAAGCCTTCCGAACAGCAGAAACAGATGGTGGATTCCCTCTCCCAAAGAGCTGAAAAGGTACGAAACAAGATGGTGGATTCCTCCAAGGACAATATGCTTCTCATTACCAATGACGGACGAAAGCTGGCATTGGATCAGCGCCTTATGAATCCTCTTTTGCCGGAAAGCGAAACTGGAAAAGTAACTGCCTGTGCAGATCGTGTCTTCGAAATCTGGCAAACTCACACCGATACGAGGTCTACTCAGCTCGTATTCTGTGATCTGTCTACCCCTCATAATGATGGGAACTTCAATGTATATGATTCCTTGAGAGATTCCCTTATAGAACGAGGTGTTCCGGAAGAAGAAATCGCCTACATTCACGATGCTTCCACAGAAGCAAAGAAGAAGGAGCTGTTCTCTAAAGTCCGATCCGGTCAAGTTCGTGTTCTTCTCGGCTCAACGCAGAAAATGGGTGCAGGTACCAATGTTCAAGAAAGACTTGTAGCGTTACACCATCTCGATTGTCCCTGGCGACCTTCCGATCTCCAACAGCGAGAAGGTCGAATTGTCCGACAAGGCAATATGCACGACCAAGTAGAGATCTACACCTATGTTACAGAGAATACTTTTGACAGTTATCTGTATCAGTTGGTGGAATCCAAGCAGAAGTTTATCGGTCAGATTATGACCTCCAAATCTCCCGTGAGATCTGCAGAGGACATTGACGAAACAGCTCTGTCCTATGCTGAAATCAAGGCTTTGTGTACCGGCAACCCCCACATAAAAGAGAAGATGGATCTGGATATTGAGGTGCAGAAGCTACGGCTTTTGAAGTCCTCCCACCAGAGCCAGCAGTACGCCTTGGAGGATCAGATCCTAAAGACTTTCCCACAGCAAATTCGCAGTTATGAGCTGACCATTGCCGGTTTGGAAACGGATATTGCCAACGCAGAGGAGAATACCCATCCCAATGAGGAAAAGTTCTCTCCCATGGTTTTGGAAGGTAAAACCCATACTGAGAAAAAGTCTGCAGGCTCTGCTATCTTGGAGATCTGTCACAATATGCAATCTCCCGATCCTATCCCTTTGGGAAGCTACAGAGGTTTCGATATGCAGCTGCATTTTGACACCTTCTACAAGGAATTCAAAATCACCCTGCAAGGAGCACTCAGCTACAGCGTTACTTTGGGTACGGACATCTACGGTAACATTCAACGACTGGATAACATGATTGACAGTTTCCCGGAACGCCTGGAGAACTGCAAGGTGCAGTTAGAGAATGTGCAATGCCAGCTTGCTACTGCCAAATCAGAGTTGGGCAAGCCTTTTGCAAGAGAGGGAGAATTGCGGCAAAAGTCCTCCCGTCTGGACGAACTGAACATTCTTCTCAACCTCGACAAGACCGAGAACGAAATTGTAGATGCAGATGTAGGCGACGATGCCGATGAACCCACACCTACACGAAGCAGAGAGGAAAGGAGCTGATACCCGTTGGGCTATGTTACCCCGGAGGACATTGAGGAAGCCCGAAAGATAGATGTCCTCACATATCTAAAGAACTACGAACCTCACGAGCTTGTAAAAGTCACGAGGGAAACTTACTGCACAAAGGAACATGACAGCCTGAAGATCTCCAACGGCAAATGGTTTTGGTTCTCTCAAAATATCGGAGGACATACCGCTTTGGATTATCTCATTATCGTTAAGGGCTATGCCCTCCCTGCAGCAGTAGAAATGCTGTTGGGACGAACAGCAGTCAACCCACCCAAATCATATAAGCAGAAGGATCGAGCAGTGAAGAAACTGCTCCTTCCTCCTCGTGCGGACAACAATGAAAAGGTCAAAGCATATCTAATCTCCAGAGGAATTCACCCTGAAATTTTGGATTACTGCTTTGAGAACAACCTGATCTTTGAAAGTCTGCCATACCACAATGCCGTTTTCGTTGGCTACGACGAGAACGGCATTTCCCGTTATGCAGCCCTAAGAGGCACATCCGGTTATTACAAGGGAGAAGCCACCGGAAGTGACAAGCACTATTCCTTTTCCATTCCTGCAGAGGAAGCCTGCAACACCGTCCATGTATTCGAGTCAGCAATCGATTTGTTAAGCTATGGGACTATGGAACATATGGCGGGACGGAATTGGAAGGGTGAACATCTGCTGTCTCTTGCCGGAGTCTTTCAAGTCAAGCGAAAGGAGGTGGTGCCCGTTGCTCTGGAACGATTCTTAAACCTGTATCCGCAGATCCAATGTGTCTGTCTGCATTTGGATAATGATCCAATAGGAAGAGCTGCTTCCGAAGGGATCATCCTTGGATTGAAAGACAGATATTTGATTTCAGATCTGCCGCCCACAAGAGGCAAGGATATAAACGAAGCCTTGCTTCTGAGCCAAAGTGGCTCAGCCTATGTTCAGTGAAACGGAATTTGAGCCATTTTGGCTCAAAAAAAGATCACTGAATCCAAAAATTGTGATGGTAATTTCGGGTAAAAATGATGTCACGGTGACTGCACAAAAGTCACTTTTTGCAGTCAGGTAAATTGCTACTGAAAAAGCGACTGCAATTCTGCCCCGAAGTGCAGTCACGGTGCTGTCAAAAAGATTCGTTTTTGCCATCACACAACAAGCCATAAAAGTGGCATCATTTTGGCATCAAAGTTTCTTGCTGTATTTCTGCCTTGGCATCAATATGGCATTACTTTTATGCCACGAAACTTTAGAAAGGAAAAAACTATGGAAGTAAAGCTATACCAAATCAACTTCGACAGAGACAAGGAATTGCGAATGTTTCGGAGCCTGAATACCTTGCCTACTCAGCTTGGACAGCCCTTCGTAGACAGCAGCATTTACGACAAGGTTTTTGAAGGAGAAATCAATGGAAAGAACCCCGAAGATGTCTACACTGTGTTTAACACAGCCCATCCGGAAGGTTATCGTGGAAGATCCATGTCCGTATCAGATGTAGTGGAAATCACAGGAGAAGATGTTGCCGATCCGGGCTTTTATTTCTGCGACACCGTCGGCTTTAAGAGGGTTCCATTCGATCCGGAACAGGCGAAGTCTCTGAAGGAAACGATCCGGGTGGTGTTGTGCGAACCCGGAAAATATGCGAGGGTTGCAGACATTGATGCCTCACTGGAAGGACTGCAGGCTGCTGTAGGCGGTGGCCTGATTGAGGCAACCTACCCCTTTGACGAACCCGTCTGCATCGTGTGTAATGAGGAGGGCAAGATCAACGGAATGACTCTGAACCGATCCATTAAGGAGAATGGTAAGATTCTGGATATCATTGCCGGTCCCTTCTTCATCTGTGGATGCAGCACAGATCGTTTTTCCGGTCTGACCGAGAAACAACAGAAAGCCTATCTGCGGCAGTTTCACTACCCGGAACAGTTCGCAAGAATCAACGGAGAGATTCGTGCTATAGGCTACAAGCCCGACCGAAACTCCGAACGCTAATCAAAATAACAACATAACAAAAAGGAGAAATTACACCATGAAGAACTACATTATTACTGTAGAGAACATTTACAAGAAGGACTATCGCATTCCTGCGGTAGGTATGGTACAGGCGATCAAGGACGCCACGACACAGGCGGTCGCAAGCTTGAAGAATCACCCCGGTGAGGAACTCCCTGTCACCAACTTCTACATCCGAGATGAGTCTGAGCTGCAAGGCAAGGAACAACTGTTTGGCACCATTATCGTGGATAAGAGTGGCATCTACGGATGCTCTATTTGCGACGAGAACGAGGATCTTGCCTGCGGTGAAATTTGTGCCGCCTGCGACGAGGACGATTGCGACAATTGTCCCTTCGGTAATGCAGAGAGCGATGATGAGCCGGATGACTTCGATGATGAGGACTGCCAGTGCCCCATGGAGGAAGTCACGGCTTATCTGAGCATCATTTGCGACCAGTTGGAAAGCCTCACATCCCTTCTTGAGAAGGTCTGCAAGGTCTCCCCGGAGAAGTAAGCGTAGGGAAAACCGCAGGGGCGGTAGCCCATGGCGATGTCTTAACAAGCACTGGATTTGGATATCCAAACCCGCTTGTCCTGGGCTTGCCGCCCCTGAAACCCCGGCTGAAAGGAGGAAATCATGAGGACAAGAACAAAGTCAATTCTGATTCGGCTGACACCGGAAGAATTGGATAGCATAGACCGAAAAGCGGAAGCTGCAAAGCTTCCGAGAGAAAAGTTTTGCCGTATGGTTCTTTCCGGTGTACAGATCAAAGAGGCTCCTCCTGCTGAATTTTTCAAGCTAATCACTGAGGTTCGCAGAGTCGGAGTTCACTTAAATCAGATTCTTAAAAAAGCAAATTCCATTGGGCTGTTGGATGTGCCTATGATCCACGATGCTTTAGATGAGCTTCGTAACACCCAGGCTATGCTGTATCAAACCTTCTGCAACAGGAGGATTTGAGTATGGCTGTTACCGCAATTTGGAGTATTAAGGGACGAGTGGATCACATCATCGACTATGTGATGAATCCCCAAAAAACAACAGAGGATGTATCCTCCCTCCATGCCATAGAGGATGTCATTCATTACGCATCGGACGGAAGCAAAACAGAACAAATGCAGTATGTTACGGGTATAAACTGTGATCCTCATAACGCAATAGAGGAGTTCCGTTACACAAAAAAGTATTGGGATAAATGTGGTGGCATCGTCGCTTTTCATTCGTATCAAAGTTTCAAGCCCGGCGAGGTGGACCCTGAGACCGCACATAAAATAGGCGTGGCTTTGGCACAGGAATTGTGGGGCGACCGATTTGAGGTTGTTGTTGCCACACACCTAAATACGGAACATTGTCACAATCATCTGGTGCTCAATTCCGTTTCCTATAAGGACGGAAAGCGCTACAACGACTGCAAGGAAACCTATGAAATCATTCGGGAAGCATCTGACCGTTTGTGTAAGGAATTTAAGCTTTCGGTTATCCGCAATCCCCAAGGCAGAGGCAAACATTATTCTCAATGGATGGCAGAGAAAAACGGGAAACCCACATACCGATCTCTGATCCAACAGGACATAGACCGAGCCATAGCCGCATCCGTCACGGAACAACAGTTCTGGAAGAACTTGGAGCAAATGGGCTATACCCTCCGTCTCTATACCCAATCGGGAGAAATGCGGAAGCACCCGTCCATACTTGCTCCCGGAGCGAAGAAAGCCCAACGCTTGGATAATCTTGGTGAGTGCTATGACTATGAGGATATCATTGATCGAATACTCCGAAATTACCGCACAAAGCCATTGGTGGATGCACCCAAAGTGCGGGAACCTAAAACCTACAAGTTGTCCGGCACAGCCCCAACCACAGCGAAAAGAGGGGGATTGTGGGCGGTTCACTTCCGTTACTGTTGCTACCTCCAAAGAATCTATCGGAATCCGACATCTGTTTCTCAGGTGTCGGATTCTCTTCGAGAAGACCTGATCCAGATGGACAGGCTCTTTGATCAAGTCAAGTACCTTGCCAAAACAAAATTTCAAACATTAGATGATCTGCAAGAGAGACAAGGCGAGATCAAGGACAGAATGGACGAATTGAAACAGGAGCGAAAGGAACTGTACAACGCTCACAAGCGAGCATTGAGAAAGGAGGATCACCATGAAGTAGAAGAAATTGAAAAACGGCAAACTGCAGTGTCGCAAGAACTGAAAGACCTTCGGAAAGAGATGGCTATGTGCTATGCCATTGCCCGTCGTTCCGGAACTGAAGAACAAGATCCTATAGGAAAGGAGCAAATCGAATATGAACCAAGGCGGCGAAGCAGCGGAACAAATCGTGCGGATGTCCCTCAGCGGAGCTGAAGTTGCCCTAAAGCTTACGGGCACAGGAGCGAAAGAACTTGCTGTCTTGCTGGGCAAGGCCATTGTACTGGCTTTCTCCGGTAAGAAGGTGCGAGGCAAAACACGATTGAAGTCTATGCTAAAGAACGAAAAAAATCTCAAGATATTCGCTGTCCCCGACAAAGATCTGAAGAAGTTCTGCAAGGAAGCCAAGAAATACGGCATTCTGTATTGCGTTCTGAAGGACAAGAAAGCCAAGGACGGCATGACGGATCTGCTTGTCAGAAGCGGCGATGCGGCAAAAATCAACCGTATCTTTGAACGCTTCAACTTAGCTTCTGTGAACCGAGCAGATGTAGAAAACCAGCTTGAGAGAAACCGCAATGTTCTCCCTAAAAAGGATACCCGAACCGAAAAGGACACAGAAGCGTTCTTGGATCGCTTGACCAAGCAGAGAGAGCATAAGAAAACCATAGACCCTTCGCAGAGCCGGGGCAGGAAGAAATCTCCGTCCGTGCGTACCTCAGAAGAAGGAAAATCCGGATCTGAGGCAAGACCCTCTGTCCGTCAGGAACTGAACCAAATCCGAGCAGACAGAGAAAAGGTCAGACGACGGAAGGTGCTGCGAGAGAGGTATCACCCCGGCAAACAGAAAGACCCTATCACGCCACAACCCAAAATCAAAATCAACCGCAAAAAAGGAAGGAGCAGATAATTCATGGAAACCAATGAAGTAAAAACAGAAGCCGGCTTTGATAAGAAAGCATGGCTGGAACAGAAGCAGGCTGACCGCAAGGAAGCCTTCGACCTGATCGATGTAACCGCAGCCAGCATAGGCATTGATCCGGAGTCGTTCCAATCCTGTATGGATGTCATGGCACGATTTGACCGGTATTCGGTGGGCAATGTACTCTTGCTCACAGCTCAAAACCCCAATGCTACTCGTCTCGCAGATTTCGGAACTTGGAAAAAAGAAGGTGTCAGCATTAAAAAGGGAGAAAAGTCCATCCTCATTCTGGAACCCGGCAAGGACTATACCAAGGCAGACGGTAAGATCGGTGTCAGATACAATGCCAAGCATGTTTTTGACATCTCCCAAACCGATGCTACCCCGGTTCCACAAACGAAGCAGTATGATATGCATCAGCTTCTGACTGCCCTGATTCACACGGGTTCTTGTCAGGCGGAAATCCGGGACGAGCTTCCTGACGACAAATCTGCCATCTATGATTCCGACAAAAAGCGGATTCTTCTCCTCCGTGGTCTTGCCGGGAACGAAACACTGTTTAAGGAGTATGCCCGTGAGCTGGTCATGGCTTATCAGGATACAGACGGAAATGCTCTCCGTAAAGAGTGTGCCTTTGTCGCCATGTGTAGCACTTATGTTCTCTGCCGCAGATACGGTCTGGACACTTCCGATTTTAACTTCCGATCCGTTACCGATCAGTGCAGTGAAATGGATGCCACGGCCATGCGCCGGGAACTTGGAAAGGTTCGTGCCTACGCCGCTCGTATTTATGAGGATATTTCCCATCACATGGAAAGATCTCAGAAGCAGCCCCAAACCCAAGAAGCAAGGTAAGGGGGGAAATCTATGGGAAAGGAGGATAGAAAGCTTCAACTGTCGGACTTTGAACACCGTCTGCTGATTAACGGCATGATGGCATTTCGGAATCAACTCATGGAGGAAGGCAAACCCACGGAGGATGTGAACGATCTTATCATAAAGATTTTGGATGCACCGAGAAAGAGGTGCTTCGGTCGTGAGGAAAGGTAGTTCCATCCGAACCAAAGTCATCCTGTGCCTCTTGGGGATTATTCCTGTTACTTGGGTTGCCCTTCTTATGGCACCCTATATGGACGAGGGAATTCCCGGTGTCATAAAGCACATAAGCGAAATTACCCAAGCACCATTCACCATAGTCTTATGCGAGAACAGCCGAAAAACTGTTCTCGCATTACTTTTAGTCTATGTGATGGTGTTGGCAGTGTATTTCTCTAGCGACCGCAACTATCGCCACCGTGAGGAACACGGTTCTGCCAAATGGGGTGTACCGGAACGGTTGAATCGCAGATACCGACACAAGGATCCGTTTTATAACAAAACTCTTACGCAAAATGTGGCTATCGGTCTCGACGGACGGAAACACAAGAGAAATCTGAATGTGCTGATTTGCGGCGGCTCCGGTGCCGGTAAAACCCGCTTTTACTGCAAACCAAATTTGCTTAATGCCTCTTGCAGCTACATTGTGTTAGATCCCAAAGGCGAAATGCTGAGAGACTGCGGAGAGTTCCTGTCCAAGACTCACAAGATTAAGGTCATCGACCTGATTCACATGGAGAAAAGTCATTGCTACAATCCTTTTGTGTATATCCGTTGTGACAACGATATCCAAAGACTTGTCACGAATCTGTTTGCGAATGTTACACCCAAAGGAAGTCAGAGCCAAGATCCTTTTTGGGATCAGACGGCACAGATGCTTCTCTTAGCCCTTATGTTTTACCTTTACTACGAAGCACCGCCTGATGAGCAAAATTTCCCCATGGTCATGGAAATGATTCGTGCCGGAGATGTGCGAGAGGATATGGAAGATTTCATTTCTCCCTTGGATGAGCTGTTCCTGCGTTTGGAAAGCACGAAGCCGGAACACATTGCGGTGAAATACTACAACAGCTACAAGAAGGCCGCAGGAAAAACTCTGAAATCCATTCAGATCAGCCTCTTGGCAAAGTTGGAGAAATTCAATCTGGACTCTCTTGCTAGCATTACCCAAACAGACGAATTGGAGTTGGAGAAGGTCGGAGAAGAAAAGACCGTCATTTTTGCGGTTATCCCCGACAATGACAGCTCCTTTAACTTTATCATCGGCATGCTCTATACTCAACTTTTCCAACGCCTTTACGACCGAGCAGATAATGTCCACGGCGGCAGACTTCCTGTTCACGTCCACTTTTTGATGGACGAATTTGCGAACGTCGCCTTGCCCGATATGTTTGACAAGCTGCTTGCAACCATGCGAAGCAGAGAAATTTCTGTTTCCATCGTATTACAGAACATGGCGCAGTTAAAGGCTTTGTTTGAAAAGCAATGGGAGAGCATTGTCGGTAACTGTGTGCGCACGGAAGTCGCCAGCGCAATATAAATTGGCGACGCGGTAATTATAGGATACCGCCTTTAGCAAGCGGTAGGTAAAAGTATCAAGCTATCTGCAAATAAACGAGAAAAGGAGGCTCCTAATACGCAGAGGCAACCTATTATTCTACAACTTATCCGAGAGGGGAAACCCAAAGGGGAGTGTAGCATGTTGTCGCTTTTGTAATCAACAAAAGCCTGAGGGAGTGGGCAC
>JAZOAV010000218.1:0-18975 GCA_045595645.1 Faecousia sp. | reverse complement strand
GACACAATGGTAGTCGTGCCCCTTGGCAGGGACAGTGGTCTGCGCCTCAATCACTGCATTACAAACGGAGCAATGGCTACCTTCGGTTTTGCCTGCGGTAGTACAGGTCGCGGCAACAGCCTTGTCGGTAACGACAGTGTGACCAGTTGCGGCGATAGCCTCGGTGTAGCTGTGATTACACTTGGAACAAGTGTAGGTTTTCACGCCCGCCTTGGTACAAGTAGCGGCAGTTGTGACCTTAGAGCTGTAAGAGTGACCTGTTGCGGGGATGGTGGTTTGTGCCTTGATCACTGCATTACAAACGGAGCAATGACTGCCTTCGGTCTTACCTGCTGTTGTACAAGTTGCGGCTACAGCCTTATCCGTTACAGGAGTATGTCCTGTTGCGGCAATGGCTTCGGTGTAGCTGTGATTACACTTGGAACAAGTGTAGGTTTTCACACCCGCCTTGGTACAGGTTGCGGCGGTAGTGACCTTGCTTGTATAGCTGTGACCGTCCTTGCAAGTGGGAAGCTTGTCCCAGCTTCCGAAGTAGATGTAGTCGATGGTGACGGTGGTGTCCTTCATGCCGCTGAAATTCATGTTGAAGCCACGCATGGTTTCCCATGGCCAATTATAGCTTTGCAGAGGCACGGTCAGGGTGGCATATTCGCCATCGGGAATGGCATTGAGCTCCTTGGCAGTGAAGCTCTTGATGTTGTGGTAAATGGGGTTGCCGTTGGAGCTGTCGTAGTCGCCGCGGGTGTAGCCCAAATGGAGGGCTTCTGCCGTATTTACGGTGTCCCGTTGCAGCTTGAGGCGAATTTGGAAGACCTCTATCTTTGCGGTGGGGAAATACAGGTTGGTGTATCCCACGGATCGCTTAGTCAGAGCAGGGCGCACCCAGGAGGTGGTGTCAATTACACGGAAGCTCAGGCTGTTCTCTAAACTGTTGACCGTGGGAGCGGTGGAACGGCTTCCGTTGTAGCCCCAGCAAGTAGAGGTGTCGTAGTTGTAGCCGCAGTAGGGGTAGCTTTCGTAGCGACCCTGGGCTTCCGCATCGTTTTCAAAGCCTATGTAGAGGTAATCGTTGGGTTCGTCTGCTTCCTTTGCGCCACATTCACACAGACCCTTGTTGCCGTACCAGTGGGGCTCCCACAGGGTTTCTTCACAGATGGTGCACTTTGCTTTGTGGGAGTAGTCCAGGCGGGTGTAGCTGTATGTATGGGCGGTTTGCTCCAAAACCAGTCCCTTGGCCGTTTGATGGCCGCAAACAGTGCAGTAGAAGTCGCCGCTGTAGCCGGTATCTGTGCAGGTGGCAGTCTTGGCATTGGTGCATACAGGCTTGTGGGCATCAGTACAGCAAGGGATGCCGTCGGCAGGGCCGATGTAAATGCTGTCTATAAACATGTTGCAGCCTTGCATATTGTAGAAATCCAGCGTGATGCCGTGAAGGGTGGAAGCCTTAGCCGCATCGGTCAGGGGCATGGTCAGGGTGATAAATTGTCCGTCTTTGGGGGTAATTACCATATCTTCCGCTAAATATTGGAAAACATACCAGCCGTTACTCTGCTTACTGCCGTCGGTGAACATGGCACGCAGGGTGCCGGCCTTGCCTGTGAAGCCTTCAGCACGGAAATGAATCTGGAATACATCATTGGCGGAGGGTTTATAGGATAGGCTTTGATTTTGGGAGTTGTTTCTGCCGATGGAGGGGCGCAGCCAGGTTTGGGTGTCAAGGAGGGTGTATTCCAGACAGCCACTTTGTGCGTTGACCACCGGGCGGGTGCTGCGGCTGAGATTGGCGGCCCAGTGATAGCTGTCGTCAAAGTTGTAGGACAGATATTGAGGGAGATTGTAGCGATAGACATCGGACATGGAATTGTCAAATTCCATTTTCAGGCCATCTGTTTGGGGAGCGTTGGCACGGCTTCCCATATAGAGATAGTCGATTTCCAGCTTACAGCCCTGCATATTGTGGGTATCCAGAGTAAACAAGCCGAACCATTCGTTGGCATTGTTTCCTGTAACGGGAAGATTCAGAACATAGAATTCACCTGTTTTCAACATTTCCCGCTTCGCAACGGCGAGGGTGCTGAATTTGTTGGGCTCTTTGCTCAGATATACGGTGATGTCGGAATTATTCCGCAGGGTGCCCGTGATTCGCAGACGAAGCTGTACTACTTCGATGTTGGCACGGTTATAGTTGAGCAAAAGATTGGTATTACTGCCCTTTCCGTTGGAGGGACGAAGCCAGGAGGAAGCTCCCCAGCTTTCGTCTGTGCTGATGGTGAAAGAGAGAATGCCGTTGGAAATGTCGAGAGCAGTGACTCGGTCGCTGTGAGTGGCCCAGTAGGGCTTGGTTGCAAAATTGTAGGCACCGGAGCCGTAGCTCACATCGGTGTAACGGTACAGCTCTCCTGCGGAGCCGCTGAAATCAAAGTACAGGGGCGCATTGGCAGGGGCATTGGCCTCGCAACCGATGTAAATCGTATCCAAGATGATTTTTGCATCGGTGTCTGCGGTAACATTATAAAAATGCAGACGGAAGGAGGTCAGCATGGAAAGCGCACTGTAATTCTCAGGCAGGTTGCGGAAGGTCATCACAACATATTCGCCCATCGTGTAGTCATGGGGAAGGGCTTGTTTTGTGATTTGACCGCCGGTGATCGTGTCCACAGTTTCTTCCGGTCCTGTGTAGAGGAACCATAGCTGTGCGCCGTCCTCTATGGTGCAGTTCTCCAGCTTGAAGCGAATTTGAACCACATCGTCAGCCTGAGGGAGGTACTGCAGGGGATGGGTGTAGAGATTTTTCCCTGATTCCGTGACCTGCAGCCAGTGATAGCTCTTATCCTTTACCAGGTTCATGGTGAGTGTGCCACCGTCGGCAGTGGAAATAGCGGGACGGCCGGAAGTGCCGTTGCACTGCCAGGAAAGGTTGTTGCTGAAGTCAACGCCGCCGTAGGTCACAGTGGCATTGCTCTGTCGCTCTGCTTCCGTTCCGGTGAAGCTGAACAGCAGCTCCTGGGTGGAGCCCTGACCGAATTCGGCTGTGACAGACTTGCCGCCTGCGGTGGCAAAATCGATGACCAGTTTGGTACTCAGAGCATCTTCCGTGATTGCAATCTCCGTATCAGCAGAGATCATATAGAGTCGCTGGTTGATGGTCACAGTGGCTGTGGTAAGGGCTTGCGTGGGGTCGGCTACGGAAATCTTCAGCTTGCCGTCCTGCTCCCGCAGCATCACGGTCAGGGGTTGATCCACGGTAATGCCATGGTAGCTTCCTGCCTTCCAGAAAACAAGCCCCATAACACCGGAGGAGACATCGTATACCACTTGATAGCTGTCGTTATTGGCAAAGATCTCGATTTCAGGCTGCTTGGCATAGGCGGTCACATCCTCAGGCTTCATGGAAGGGAGCATTACATAGCTGTATTTAGCGTTAGTGGGTTTGAGACCGTGATCCAGCCACAGCTCGTAGAAGGGCACACTGCCGCCTGTTTTGTTCAGGCACACATTGCCGCCCTCAGGGAAGTAATAGCCGCCAAAGTCCTCTACATAGATGGATTTGGGGTCGGTGAAGGACTTGGTGTAGGCAGTGGATGTTTCCATCAGCTTGCCGTCTACGGTGATGTCCTCCGTGCCGTAAATCAGGCTGCCGTTGACCACGGCGGACTTGGAAAGCTGGCGGTTATCCACATAGGTGTGGATGGCGGTGGGGTTGGTGCTGGTAATGGCTGCGCCCAGGCAGACGATTTCGTTGTCAAAGAAAAAGTAGGATTTCTTCGCCTTCAAATCGGAGGTGACGGCGGGATTGCCGCCGCCGTAGCCGGTATTTGCGGCATTTTCATTGCCGGTGCTGTTATAGGCGGCAAAGTCGTAGGCGATGGTGGCATAGTCGTCGTCAAACTGCACACCGCCCACAAAGCTTTCGTTAGGGATCAGGTACTTGCGATAGGTGCTGGAAATGGTAGCGGGCTTGCGCTCTGCCGTATCCTCCGTGGTACCGGGTAAGCGGTGCATATTGACATTGGAGAAGTATTCCGAGCCGTATTCGTCAAACTTCTGATTGGTCTTGTCAGTGTAGACATAGAGCATACCGTCGCCGGTGTACCAGCCCTCCATGTTGCAGTTGTTGATGCACTCATAACGGATGGTGCGGCTGGAGCTGAGAGCCAGACCTGCGGTGTAATTCTGCCGATGCTGTACCACACGGTCGGTGGTATAGCGGGTTCGGGCATATTCCTCCCGCTTGCCGGCCTGCGCTTCGTCCTGCACCTCGTTTAGGACTCGTTGGAAGTAAATCATGTCGTAGGAGGACAGGTTGCTGTCGCCCATCTGTTCCCGAATGAAGCGGCGCAGCTGAGCATCCTTCTCCGGATACAGGCCCACGATAGCCAGGGCACCCTGCAAGATGAGGTTGCCGTTTCCAATGCCATTTTGGGGCATACGGCCGTTAGATTGGGCCATGACCACGCCATTGTGCATGACGGGAGCAAAAATGTCCGTGAACCAATCCACCTGTCCTGCCAAAGCGACAGCTCCAATGGGATCCAGGAAGGAGGTGCCGTGGAGAATGCCTGTGGTTTGGATGATGCGGTTGACCAAAACATCTGCACCATAGGTGCCTTCCATAGCATGGTACTCGTGGAAGCGGAAGGAGTTATCTTCCCGAATGCCGTTGCCTGTTTGGCTGGGTTTCATACAAAAGGCAACATCATCTACCAAATGTGCCATCATGCTGCTGTCCTCTTGCAGGAGCGCATAGCCAAGCATAATGACAATGTGCTTCACCTTATGGTCGTAGGTCTCGTCGTTGTCAACATAGTAGCGATACATCCCGTCCGGATCGTCAATGACATACTTGACGGGAGCCAAATACTTATCCACCATGGCATCGGTGAGCAAGCCGAAGTGATCCAGAACAATGAGGATATCGTATAGGTTCTGCGGCACACCGATATACCAGTCCCACCAGTTAAAGCCCGTCATCAGGTGCCAGCCGTCGGCACCCTTGCCGTAGGTCTGCTTGTCGCCGTAATAGTGCTCGTTGAGCCACTTCACGCCGTAGAGCAGCTTTGCCTCTACATCGGGGTTCCTGTAATATTTGGTTCCATAAGTTCCGTAGGCAAGAGCAATTTGCAACAGAAGCTGGTATTCGCCCGTCATTTCGGCAGAGGCAGTAATGGCTACATTGTCTGCATCGTTATTGTGGAATAATCGCTTGGCAGAGGAACCGGTATCCATTTTGCGCAGATTGTTCTGTGCACGGTAGTCCAGCATATCCAAAAGTCTGCGGATGCGCACATCGTTTACATCGTTGCTTTCGTCACCGCAGATGCGCAGGAACCATTCCTCCCGACCTATCTCCCAGTCATCTGTGGCGGCCTTTGCCTGGGGGAGAGTGAGTCCCTGCCCGATAGACAGGAGCATCAGCACTGCCAAACACAGACAGATAAAACGCTTTCCTTTGTTGTACATACTCATCGTCCTTTCATAGTTTTCTGTATCATATTGTAGCACATGAAAGTGAAATTTTGCAATCCCCTGTGAAAAAAAGGCAAGGCGGTGACCGCCTTGCCCCTTTTCGGTATTATTTTGCGAAGACTGCCTTGGCACTGTCGGAGTAGGCGAACAGGGCGCGGGTGAGGGGTTCGAGGGCTGTGCCAATCGTTTTGGAGGCGTAGCTTTCGGCACTGTAGCGAATGGTCTCGCTGAGCTGGGCTTCTCCCTCGAAAATTGCCACATCTACGATGGTGCGGAGCTCAGAAGCCAGCAAGCCGTAGAAGGTGAAGCTGTAATAGCCGCTTGCGGCACTGTAGACCTCTGCGCCGGTCAGGGTAACGGTCTTGGTTTCACCGGTGCTGCCCTGATAAGTGACCTTCATGGAGAGATTTGCAACATTGCCGCTGTAGTTCTTGGCATTGAATACGAATTTCATGCCCACCTTGGAACCAAGGTCAAGGGTCTTGCCAACCCATGTGATAGCGGGGCTTGTCAGATCTCCCTGATAGCTGTCCGTAACCGTGAAGCTCAGGGCGTTAGTGTTGCTGAGATAGCCTCTGTGGGTTTCTGTCATAGCCGCATCTACCAAAGCGTCCGTGCGGTACTTTTTGTAAGTCTGTGCCTCTGCACCATAGCGGAGCAAATCTGCACAAAGGGACAGCATTTTCGTGTCGGTAGTGCTGGTCAGCATGGCGTAAGCATAAGTGGCAACGCTGTAGCTGTCGGTCTTGGAGATGTACTCCGCGCCGCCCTTGGTCATATGCAGAACGGCCTCAACCATATCGCCCATGCGCACTGCGGTAATGCCTGTCAGAGTGAAATAGTAATAATTTCCGCTGACGACCGGCTGAATTTGCACGGTGGAGGTGCCGATCTGGGCGTTGCCCTCGTATTCGGGCAGAACACATTCCATGTAATAGCTGTTGTAGCTTGCCAAAGCGGTCTTGGGTACTGCGAAGGTGATGGAAATGTCGCTTGCTAAATCCAGAGTATGATAAATCTTGATGCTTTCGTCCAAGACTGCCTCCTTTGCGCCGCAGACACAAGTGCCATTTGTGAAGCTGTGGGCGGCGGTCAGGGTCTTTCCGCAACGGTCGCAAGTGCCAAAGTGCGTGCCATCACCATTGTCGGTGTAGCTGTAGTCGTGTCCCAAACGGGGGAGAACCTGTGCTGTTTGCAGTACCGTATTGCAGACACTGCAATATACATGGTCTGTTGTGCCGGAGTTGAGACAGGTAGCAGGCGTGCCGGGGACGGTCACTTCCGTATGGCCCTTGGCAGGAATGGTTTCTGTCTTTTCCTGACCGCAGGTCTGGCAGGTATAGGTGCGGATGCCGTCTGTGGTGCAGGTGCCCTCGGTGGTGATGCGGCCCGCGTCATAGCTGTGTCCCGTTGCGGGAATCACGGTCTGCGCCTGAATCACCGCCTGACAGACAGAGCAATGGCTGCCTTCCGTCTTACCATCGGTGGTACAGGTTACGGCAACTGCCGGATCTGTAACAACCGTGTGACCCGTAGCGGCAATCGTTTCGTTTCTGACTTCCTTACAGACGGTGCAGGTGTAAACCATCAGACCCTCTGCCGTACAGCCAGCGGCCGCCGAGAGTTTGCCCTCGTCCCATGCGTGGGCTTCCGTGGTGGTATCTCCGCAAAGCGTGCAGACGGTGGAGTGGGTATCGGGGCCGTCAGACTTCAGCTCATAGTTATGGAAGCAATGAGCGGCATTTTCCCATGCAAGAACAGGATAGCCATCGTTAATGCCCTGCACATCAGCTTCATAAGCTGTACCCAGCACAGAAGCATAGCCTCTGAGGGTGTCTGCTCCGATCTGCCCTCCGCTTAGTATGGACAGGGAGGAAGGGACACGGACCGGCTTTACCGTTCCTACAGAATAGCAATTTTCAATCACTGCGCCGGTGACCGCAGTATTGACGGAGCCGACAAAGGCATAGTAGTTGCCCACATTGTAGCAGTTGACCAGCTTGGTGTTGTGAGCATCACTTGCCAAATAGCCCACAAGACCGGCCGTGGTAGAGTTCGTCGCAGATGCATCAATGAAGCCGGTGTTGTAGCAGTTTTCCAGCACACCGTCGGCGCCGCTGACCATACCCACGAAAGCGCCGGTATTGGCATCTGCGTGAACCATTGCCTTGTTGTAGCAATTGCGAATCACGGTGCCGGACTGGGCACAGGCCACAAAGGCGGCAGAACGGGTATAGCCCATAACGGTTCCGCTTTCAATGCCCAGATTTTGAATCACAGCACCGGTAGCATAGCCGAACAGACCGCCGTAGCCCAGATCCATCTCCATGACATTCAGGTTGCGGATCACATAGCCCTTGCCATCGAAGATTCCACGGAACTTGTAGCTCTTTGCTTCGTCCTTGCCGCCGATGGGCAGGAAGAGGATATTTTCCAAATCGATATCCGCTGCCAGCTCAATGGTCTTGCCCTGGAAGGTCTCTCCCTTGCGCACCATGTAGGACAGCAGGCGCAGCTCATCTGCCGTTTCGATGCGATAGACGCCATTGGTTTCCGTCAGAGAGGTTTCCCGCTGGCCGTTTTCCCATGCTAACACGGGATACAGACGATTCTTGGTGAAATAGTCCTCTGCAAAGGCCTCTCCCAAGGTTGCGACGGAAGCGCGCAGGTCTGTGGCACTGAGCTTATTGGTGTTGGTCAGCACCAGTGCGCTGGGCGTTCCTACTGCCTCGGCCGTGTCAATGGTATAGCAGTTGTTCACTGCGCCGGTTGCGGAGGTGGAAGCAGAGCCGACGATACCATAGGCGGCTTTGCCCCAGTTATAGCAATTTTGGATAACCGTATTAACGGCGGAGCCGGAATAGTAACCCACAATACCGCCGCTGGATCCGCTGCTGCCGATGGAACCGGCATTGTAGCAGCTATCCACGGTACAATTCGAGCCACTTGCCATGCCGACGATGCCGCCATAAGAGGCTCTGCCGCTGACATTGGCCTTATTGTAACAATTCGTGATGGTGACATTGCTGCGGATGGTGCCGACGATACCGCCGACCTTGCCCTGACCTGTAACAATGCCGCTTTCAATGCCGAAGTTTTGAATGGTTGCATTCCCCGCATCTCCGAAGAAGCCTACATAATAGTTACCCTCGGAAACGGCAAGGTTGTGGACGCAGTGGCCGTTTCCGTCGAAGGTGCCGCTGAATCGGATGCTGCTTGCACCATCTGCGGAAGCATTGCCGCCAATGGGAATCCATTCGGTATTCTCCAAATCAATGTCTGCCATAAGGCGAACGGTTTTGCCCGCAAAGGACAC
Organism: Faecousia sp.; assembly: GCA_045595645.1. GTDB lineage: Bacteria > Bacillota > Clostridia > Oscillospirales > Oscillospiraceae > JAZOXB01. The sequence goes on along the minus strand of JAZOAV010000218.1, from coordinate 10,193 downwards.
GCCCTGCTTGTTGACCATATAGGCCAGACGGCGAAGCTCCTGAGCGGTGCGGATTTCATAGATGCCCTCTGCATTGGGCTCCAAAGCTGCCATGTTGGAGGTCTTGTAGTTGTTGACGGTGAGAACGGGATAGCCGCCGTTTTCGGCGGTGTAGCCGTCCGCGGAGAAGGCACTGCCCAGCGTTTCTGCCTTTGCCTTCAGGTTGGCAGCCGACTGGGAGGAGCTGCTCTTGAGGGTGTAGCCGGTGGTGGAATAGATCAGAGAAGGCCCGCTGAGAGCATAGGAATTGGTGATGGTGAGGTCTGTGATGGCAGTGTTGATGCTGCATACCAGACCGCCCATGTTTTTGCCATCCAGCGTGCAGGCGGCATAGGAGTTGGTGATTTTGGAGCCCGCTGCACTGCTGGCGTAGTAGCCTACCAAGCCGCCGGCACTGCCTGTGGTGGTAATATCTGCCTTGGCATAGGAGTTTTCAATGTTGGTTTTGCCAGACATGCCCACCAGTCCGCCAGCATAGCCCGTTGCATTGACCGTAGCACGGCTGAAGCAGTTGGAAATGGTGCCCGCTGCACAGCCTGCCAGACCTGATGCCTTGTTGGCACCCTTTACGCTGCCGCTGCTGATGCCGAAATTCTTAACGGTACCGCTGAGATTGCCGAAGAAACCCACATAATAGCGTCCTGTGGATATTTTCAGATTGGAAACACTGTAGCCCTGGCCGTCGAAGGTACCCTTAAAGGTCTTGCCGCCGGTGTCAGTGCTCTGATTGCCGCCGATGGGAACCCACTCTCTGGAATCCAAGTCAATGTCCCTTCCCAGGCGGATGGTCTTGCCGGAGAAATTGTCCTTGCCGCTGTTGACCAGGAAGGCTACCATGCGGAGCTGTGCGGCGGTAGTCAGAACCAAATTCTCGGGCAGCTCTGTGGTGCTCTGCCAGGTGAGGATGGGATTGCCGTCATTGATCCATGCGCAGTCATAGATATAGGAACCGCCCAGGCCGTGAGCTGCGGCAGGCATCTCAGAGGCTTTCCACTTGCCGCTGCCGCTATAGCTTTCCAAAGCGTCATTGGCGGCAATCTCGCTGCTCTTGATGGACGCGGTGGAGCGGCAGTTCTTTACGGTAATGCTGGTAATAGGATTGGTAGAGCCGGTGTTGTAGAAGCCGATCATGCCGGTTTTTCCCGCCGCATCCGTCAGGGTACCCGTATGATAACAAGCATTGATCTCAATAACGGAGGAGCTGGAAATGTAGCCCGCTACACCACCCGCCACGCTGCCGGAGGTCTTGACGGGAGCATTGTTGTAGGAAGCGTAGATTTGACTTGTGCCGCCCAACTGTCCGACCAAGCCTGCGCAGTGATTGCCGTTGGAAATCACCTTGGCACGGTTAAAGCAATACCGGATGGTAACGGAATTACCCACACCTATCAGACCGGCAGCGGCTTTTCCACCAAATACGGCACCGCTCTCAATGCCAAAGTTCAAAATGGTCGCACCGCTGCAAGCTCCGAAGAAACCAACACTTTCTCCGCCGAGCTCGTAAATCAGCAGGTTCTTTACCGCATGGTTATTTCCGTCAAAGGTTCCCTTGAAGGTTGTTCCGGTGCCGTTGCCGCCAATGGGACGGAAGCTGCGGCTCTTCATGTCGATATCTGCCATCAGTCTGACGGTCTTGCCGGAGAAGTTGGTTCCATCCGAGACCATCTTGGACAGGAGGCACAGCTGCTCTGCATCATAGATTTCGTAAACACCCTCGCTGTTGGGCGTCAGGGTCGTGCCGGGTGCGTACTCATTGAGCATTTTGCCCGTATTGGAAATGCCCCAGGTGTTCAGGGACTTATTCTTATCACTTTCTTCCAAAATAGGCGTAAAGAATACGGTAATGGAGGCTTTGGTAGCATTGGTCAGCTTAATGACCAGCTTCCGATAGCCATCGTTTGCATTCTGCCCCGAAGGATTGGGAGAAGACGATAGGGGAGTTGCATTCATCTTTGTGAATTTTGCATCATCCGGGGAGGCGATCTGCGCCAAAAGGGTCTTGCCATTCTGAGTCAGGGTAGCTGTTTTGCCATCGGAGGAAATGGAGATATTCGCCTGCGTGTGGGCAAACCAATAAATGGTAGATGCGGACGAGCAGCTGATCTCATCGCGCAGACGCACACGGCTGCGGTTGTCAAAGAGTGCCAGAGAACGCCTTATGGAGGTGGCACCGTAGAGGTCATAGGCATCCTTCATATCTACAATTGCGTAGCCGCCATCGTATGCACTCTGATAGTCGGTGATCTGACACTTGGCATCTACCGCCTGACCGCCGTAGGTGCCGGGGTTGATCACAATGGTGTTCTGCCCTTCTGCACGCTTGCGGTAGTAGGTCCAACGACCACTGCTTTCGTTGGTGCGGGACATATAGTTGGGAAGGTTATAGTTATCCTTACCCATTTCAACAAACCAAGCTTCTCCCATTGCCTCCATAACGAAGGTTCCGATATCCATATCCGTATGGTTGGTCTGATTGCTGCCGGACTTGATGGCGGCATAGATCTGACGGGCATCTCCGGGGAAGCTGCGGAAAGAGGCGATACTTTCGTATTCATCACTCTTTACAAAATAGTCCATCTGGCTGTCACCGGCAGACACCCCTTCTACCAGCTCAGGGTTGTACCAAATCATGGACAAATACGCATCATAGCGGGAATTATTGTACTGATGCTCCCGCTGATATACGGACAGCTCCGGCATATTGTAACGGTTTGCATACCAGTGCAGGGTGGCACTATTCTTGAGAGAATAAGAACCGTCGCCGTAGTTAAAGGTATTCAGATAGCCGTTGGTGGCAGCCAGGAAATTTCCGGATTCCTTCATGCCTTCGATCTCACCAAGGCCGAAATCCGTGCCCAGGACGGTTTCCAGGGTGTTGATCAGGTATACCGTAAAACCAAGACCTACACCGGAATAGTCAGGTCCCTCGGGATAGGCACCGGAGGGGGCAAACAGCATGGATTTCTGAATATTGCTGACCGCATTGGAAAGGATAGCGGCACACTCGATAGGATGGTTTTCAAAAATAGCCGCAGCCGCAACAGCCAGGCCGCCGTTGCACCAGGGATTCCAGTTGTGGATAGCGGTCATGCAGGAACGGGTCTCCTGCTGGGTAGACACGCCATGATTATAAATGCCGTTCATAATGGTCTTTCGCTGGGAATCGCTCATGTAATGATACAGCCAGTCGTAGCCCACGCCCACACCAAAGCTCATCTGCGCTGTGTCCAGATAATGGGAGGGGTTCCAGTCCTTAAAACCGCAAACATTGATCATTTCCTGCACGGCTCTGTCAGCAAAGCGGGCTTCGCCGCTGATTTGGTAGGCCATGGCCAACCAGGTAATGCGGTAAGTGGCATTGTTGCAAACAGTGAGCAACCGCTTGCCGTCGGGAATTTCATAGACCAGAAGCGGTTCCGCCAGTATCTCCGTACAATAGTTGTAAACACGGGTATACAGAGTTTTCATGTAGGGATCCGTTTTCACCAGCTTGCGAATGCGGGCAAAATCATCGCTGTTGGCAAAAATGCGGGGATGGACACCTTCGGAACGGGCTTCAAACAAGGAAGTGACCGTAGCGGAGGATGCGCTGGGGGCGGCATTGGCCTTGGGCACCGCTATCGCAGGCAACAGCCCTATCAGTACCGCCAGCACAAGTGCCAGAGAACAAATGCGCTTGAACATAAAAGTACCTCCAATATCAAATTTTGTTAAGATATAACATATTTATATAATATCATCACGCGCTCTCGCTTGTCAAGGATATTATTCTACACATTGCTCAAGAAAAGAACTCCGCCCAATTCTCCCAATCACCGCCTCTCAATTTTTTTGCAGGGTATGATGTCGATCGACAGTGCGTTTTTCCCTGTAGGGTTCGATGTGGGCATCGAACCCTACGAAACAATCGATTGTGCATACGACGGGCGATTTGTGATACTATGATTCCATGAAAAGTAGACAACTTTTCATGGAATCGCCCCCACGATGTCTGCCGAATATGAAAAGGGCAAGGCGGTGGTCGCCTTGCCCTTTATCGGTATTATTTTGTGAAGACAGCCTTGGCACTATCGGCATAGGCGAACAGAGCGCGGGTCAGAGATTCCAATGCAGTGCCGTCTGTTTTGGAGGCATAGCTTTCTGCGCTGTAGCGGAGCGTTTCGCTAAGCTGGGTACTACCCTCGTAAATCGCAACATCCACGATGGTGCGCAGCTCGGAGGCGAGCAAGCCGTAGAAGGTGAAGCTGTAGTAGCCGTTTACGGCGTTGTAGGCTTCCGCACCTGTCAGATTGATGGTCTTGGCTGCGCCGTTGTTACCCTGATAGCGAACTTTCATAGACAGGTTTGCAACATTTCCACTGTAATTCTTGCCATTGAACACGAATTTCATGCCAACCTTGGAGCCAAGGTCGAGTGCCTTGCCCACCCAAGTGATTGTGGCATTTTCCAAGTCGCCAAAATTGCTGTCCGTCGCTGTAAAGTTCAGAGCACTGGTATCACTGAGATAGGCTCTGTGAGTCTCGTTCATGTCGGCGTCAACAAGAGCATCAGTGCGATACTTCTTATAGCTCTGCGCCTCAGCACCGTAACGAAGCAGATCGGCGCATAAGGTTAGCATTTTGGCATCGGTGGCACTGTTCAGCATGCTGTAGGCATAAGTCGCAACGCTGTAGCTGTCCGTCACGGAGATATAGGCTTGTGCGCCCTTTGTCATGTGCAACACGGCATCCACCATGTCGCCCATGCGAATCGCTGTAATACCTGTCAAGGTGAAATAATAGTAATTTCCGCTGACAACAGGTTGAATTTGCACGGTGGAAGTGCCGATTTGGGCGTTGCCCTCGTATTCGGGTAAAACACATTCCATATAATAGCTGTCGTAGTTCGACAAGGCAGACATGGGAACGGCAAAGGTGATGGAAATGTCGCTTGCCAAATCCAATGTATGGTAAATCCTGATGCTTTTGTCTACGGTTACCACCTTCTCGCCGCAGAAGCAAGTACCATCTTCAAAAGCGTGATCTGCGGTAAAGCTATCGTTGCAACGAGAACAAGTGACCGTGTGGGTGCTGTCACCATTGCTTGTATAGCTGTAATCGTGTCCCAAAGCGGCTACCGTTTCCTGCGCAATAAGGACAGTATTACAAACAGAGCAGTATGTTCCTTCGCTTAGGCCGGTTTCTGTGCAATTTGGTGCAACAGACGGGGCGATTACTTCCGTATGGCCAAGGGCGTCTGCGGTTTCGACGGTATCACTGTCACCGCAGACTGTACAGGCATGCGTAATGATGTTTGCATCCGAAGGGCCAACATAGATGTAATCAAATACGATCTTGCCCGGTGCACTGATGTCTGTGCTTTCCAGATTTGCCAACTGAATGCGAAGGGAAGTGATCTTTGTATGGCTTTCAGAATCCAATCCGGAGACGGGGAATCGCAAGGTAACAAATTCTCCACTTGTCACTTGTTCCGCGGTAATGCTGAAGGGATCGATCGTATACATTTTTTCGGAGCTGCCCGTTCCCTCGAAACGGTCCGGCCCTGTGAAATAGTACAGCTGCAATTTTGCGGAGCTTGCGCCGGACTTCAAACTCAGGTTTTCAAACTTGACACGCATCTGCACAATATGTCCGTTTTCGGGGCAATAGTTCAGGTTGTAGCCCGTGTTGTAGCTCGCACCCGTTTGCACCCAGATGTGGTTGTAAGCTGCTGTTGCAAAGCCTGTTGTCATCGTCCCTGTATTTGTATCGATGGTGGGAGCGTAATATCGGGAAGTGAGAACAGACCAATTTTCCGCCTGATCATAATCCACGCCGGAGTAAACAGTGCTTGTTGCATAGCGGTCGGATCTTCCTGTGAAGTTTGTAAAAAATGCCTCCTCGGGGATATGAGCGCCAACCTCACACATGGGCCTGCCGTCAACATATTGTGTGTTGTGGCCCAAGGCTGCAATCGGTTCCTGCTCCCGCAAAACAAGTCCACAGGTGGAGCAGTGTTCTCCATCCGTCAGACCATATGCGCTACAGGTCGGTGCAAAGCCTTTGTCTACAACCACGCTATGCCCTGTTGCAGGAATCACCGTCTGGGTTTCATAAACCTCACCGCAAACAGAGCAGTAGCTGCCTGCTGTCAAGCCGCTTTCGGTACAACTTGCGGGCCTGCCGGGAAGATTGACCACGGAATGTCCTGCAGCAGCTTCGTCCAGTGTTTTTTCATATCCACAGGTCGTGCAGGAGTAGGTGGCTATGCGAGCATCAGATGGGCCCATATAAATGTAATCAAAGGTGATTGTACCCAGCTTAGAGGTGTCAATGCTCTCCAAATTTCCAAACTGGAAGCGCAGGGATGTGAATTTCGTATGGCTTGCAGAGTCGATGCCGCTGATGGGGAAGCGGAGAGTTACATAGTCCCCTGAAAGCTGGTCGGAAGGGATGGGAATCGCATCCAAGGCATGGATCGTTTCGCTGGCACTTCCTTCGCCGATGAAATAATAAATTTGCATCTTGGCTTCCGTCAGGCCGCTCTTGACTTTTAGTCCGTCAAATTTCACCCTGATCTGTGCAATATCTCCACTCTGGGGCTGATAATTCAAGTTGAAATTTGAATTGTAGCTCGCTCCTGTCTGAATCCAAAGATGATTATAGCTTGTGGTGTTGAAGCCTGTTTTCAGAGTGCCGGCAGCCGTGTCAATTTTGGGTGCAAGGTATCGGCTGGTCAACAGGCTCCAGTTGCTTGCTGCATCATAATTCACGCCGGAATAGGTGTCGCCCTGATAGCGAGTGGAGTTACCCGTAAAGTTTGCAAAGAACGCTCCGTCGGGGATGATGCTTCCTTGCTCACAAGAGGGATTGTCCAGAGAAGATTGATAACTGTGACCCATGACAGGAAGTGTCTCCGACTGCGTGAAGACTTCGCCGCAAGCGGTGCAGGTAACGCTTTGCGTTGTACCGCTTTCCGTACAGGCCGGAGCTTTTGCCTCAGTTACCGTATAGCCAACATGATAGCTGTGCCCCAAGTCCGTCAGATGCAGTTTTGTTGTATGCTCCTGCCCGCCGTTGGCAATAAAGTGCTGAAGCAGTGCCAGCTCCGTCGCAGAGGAAAGCTCCGTATGCTCGGAGGCATAGACAGATGCATCAAACAGCGCAGACAGCTTCATTCTGCTTGTTGTCTTGCAGTTTGACAGGAAATGCTTAAAGGCCTTTTCGTAGTTACCCTTGTTATCCTCCTGGAACTTCTGGGAATTTTGGTTCATGTAGACCTTGACATCGAAATACGGACTTGCACAGCGACCTTCTTCGATGCCGTAGTTGATGAAATGATTGTAGAGCTTGTCTTCGTCCGTGCCGTAAGCCGTCTTTAGGTCAGGGTAGCGGTTTGCGTAGTATTCTGCATCGAAAACATAGGGTTTTAACTCTGCGGAGATAGAAACGGGGCTGTCGTAGCGCAGTACATCGTAGCTGAGAACATCCACACCCTGATAAGAAATGTAGTTTGTTGTAGCAAGCTTACGGAACCACTGGCGAATATAATAGGTCGTCAGGTAATCTCCCGGTCTGGAGGCATACATCAGATAGGGTGTGCACCACAAGGCCACATCAGGATTGATCAGACTATAGATTTCACTGCCCATGGCCTGAACACCGTGGTGGGAGATCTGTACAATATCCGATTTCAGGTTAAAGTACTTGCTTGAATCCTTCACATTTTGATTGTGGTAGTATTTGAGCATGATCTCCGTTGCTGTTGTACCGTCACCTAAAAACAGCACTGTTTTCCCGTGGAAGGTCGCACGAAAGACAATGCTTGTTTCGTTCATGTTATATGACAGCATTTCTGCCACGGTCATATTATACACCTTGGCATTGTCCTCTAAATTGCCGGTAAACTTTTCTGTGATGTTATCAGCACCCCAGTAAATATCTTCCACCGTCAGAAGAATATCGATATGTACCTCGTCAAAATCAAAGGTGGAATTGCACTTGCCGGAGTGGCGAGAATTGATGCTGATGAGCGGCGTGGGTTCCCCCTTTGCGGTTTTCAGCTTCGCGGTATGAGAAACGATCTTGTCGATATATTTTTGATATGTAGCCAGATCGAACTTGTAGAGGTATTTCTCCATCTCCTCCATTGTCGGGAATCGATGGTAAACCGCATCCACCGTGATTTCCTTGGAATGGGTGGCGGCAATGCTTAGATATGCGCCAAAATGGTCCAGATGGGCGTGGGTAAAAAACCAAGCATCCACATGAGGCTTCGCCTTGCCTGTGATTCTTTGCAGATAGGCAAACAAATAGTTGCCGTCCAAATTGCTTGTCGGACAGCCGCCGTCAATCACGACGATTTTTCCCTCACGCGTCTGGATGATATAGGACATCATCTTTTCATAGTCTCCTTCAAGGGGAGTTCTGGAGGGAAGCTGGTGAATCATTGTTTTGGCATTGGTCTGCGCATCGGATAAGCCCTCAATGTGCAGGGGTTTCTTAGGGACATAAACGCGGAAAATGCAGTGCATTTCCTCGGTCGTATAATCGGTCATATCGCAGGCTGTGGTTTTTGAAATGTTAAAGGCTCTCAGCGCATAATCGCCCCACCACTCTTCGGTTACTTGAATCACATTGCTCGATGCCACAGGCTGTTGAGCAGACTGGGGCTCTTTGGCAAGCCAGGCTTCGGGTCGAACCTGCCACCCTTTCTCAAAAACGATCACTGAGCCCACAGGCAGATGGGAACGGCTCATGCGCTGGGTTGTGTAGTAATTCACCGCAGTGGTGGAAGAATTGACAGTGTAGATCTTGTTATCCACACTGCTCCAATAGGCACATCGCTCTAATTTGGGGTAAAAGCGTGCATAGCCCTGTGCAACATATTCATCAGGAACATAGATTCGGAATGCCTCGTGAATATCAGAGGCAAGGAGGTCGCTGAGAGAACCACCGGCAATCTTGGAAATGTTGAAGGCACGGAGGGTATAGTCTCCCCACCAGTCTTCTGTGACCACAATGTGCTTTTGGCTTGTAGGGGTTTCTCTTTTACTTTGAACGGCATCCGTTACCCATCCTTCCGGACAATACTGCCAGCCCTCCTCCACAACAATCACAGAGCCGATGGGAAGCTGGCTCTTGGTAAAACGAGGGGTGGCAAAAAAGTTGGGACTGTTGCTTTCAGTTTTGATCAGCTTGTTATAGCTTGTGGCGTTTGTAGGGTTCCAAAAGGCCCCCTTCGTCAGCTCCGGATGGAGCTGACGGTAGCTGTCGTTAATGTTCCATGTACCCATTTCAAAATCATCTGTATTGACAGCCGCTGCAGTAGGAATCTGGATGGGAATCAAAGAGACTAAAATGCAAAGAATCAAAAACAGAGTCATCCACCGTTTCATTCGTTTCATTTCGTAACACTCCTTATAAAGAATTCGTACTTACAAATAGTTATAGCGTTCATGATCTTGCCGCCTTTCCAACTTGATATCAATTTATTTTACCATAAATTTCCGCAACATTTCAATGGGTTTTCGCGAGAAAGCGCATTTTGTACGGTTTCATATGGCTTCAAAAGGTTTCACTCAAAAATGAAACTATTAAACGGGAAGTGAAACTCTCTTTTAGGACTGAAACTATGCTAATCAGTTTGTCAAATTGGAATTTGACGGTATTACAACAGCTTTATTTCATTGGCAATCATAGCCACGTTTTTGGCGTTGGTATCAATTTTAATGGTATTGAGTGCTTGATACATCGGTATTCTTGCTATGCTTCGCTCAATTATATCTTCAGAACGGATACCTCTTTCTACATCCATTGCCAATCTTTCACACAGAGTCTTTTCATCCGCTACAAGCGAAACGCATTTCACCTCACTGTTCTGTGTATCCAGCTTCTCAAGTATGGAATTGATCATACTCTGTTCGTGCATCACCCAACAAAAAATGATATTCTCGTATGCAGAACACTTCAGGAAATTATTGAGTAAATAACAAATATTTTTCGTCACCATTGCTTTTGTTTCGTCGGTTACTTGGAACGGACTTGCATCCCAGCACCAATCTCCGTCAAGAAATACGCTATTCGGTAAATCCTGTTTGAGCTGTTGGCACACAGTTGTTTTTCCAACTCCCATAGTGCCACCAATCATATATAAAGTTTTCATCATTCACACCT
>JAZOAV010000217.1:0-2950 GCA_045595645.1 Faecousia sp. | reverse complement strand
CATGAATCGCCCGCCTATGAAATGTTTCGGATTCGCCAAAAATTATGTAAGAAAACGAAACTTTTGAGCCGCGCGGGAGGTTCATGAACCTCCCCTACAATGATTTTTTGACAGTCTGAAAACAGGGAGGCGGTTTGCCTCCCTGTTTTGCATATTCAGCGTTTTTTACTTGCCAGTTGGTACAGCCATTTTCCGCCGTAGTCACAGCAGAAGCCCAGAGCCGCGCCTGCCAGCAGGGAAAGGGCCAGAGTCTTCCAATCTCCATCGGCGGCGAAGGTGGAAAAACAGCCCATAAAGGTTCCCGGGCAGAAATCAAATGCCTTGAAATGGGAAATGATACACATAACAAAGGTGATCACGGCGCACCACACGCCCCAGGTTCCCAAAGCGGGAACCACATTGCTCAGAAGAAGGATGCTCATGCCGCAGGCAACCCCCGCCATGTTGGGAAATACGGTCTTTCGCAGGCCGACCAAGCCATGATGTCCTGTGGCGAAATATGTAGTGCATCCCGCAAAGCCAGCCCAGCCGATCAGACCGGTCGCATCCGCCAAAACCACCCATAAGCCGCAAAGAATCGCTGTTGAAACGCTTAATGCAAATAAGGAACCGATTTTTTTCATACTTCTTTTCTTTCCCCCAAAATGACTTGATACTATATTATACTCAGTTTACAAGAACTTTGCAAGTGAGAAATCACGGTTTAGGTTCTTCCGGCTGTTGCAACACGGCTGTCTTTTTTCTTTTCGCTGTCAGACAGCTTCTCGAAATTGACTAAATCGTGGTGCATTTTTCCCAAATCATTCTTCGTTTTCCCGAACACATAGCCCTCTGAACGCATATAGGCATTCCAGCGCCGATGCTCTAATTGCTGTAGTTGTTTCTCTTCCTGAGGGGTCAGATCCTTTCCTGCCTTCAGCACACCGGGAATCCCGCGATTTCTCTTGGCGCGAGTGTGAATGGCAGAAGCGGTGGAGGAACGGTAATTATATTCGTATGCCCAGAAATCTTCCTCCTTGGCATTGTCCCAGCCCAAGTGACAGAGCAAAGCGTCATCCTCCAGCTCCGAGTTTATAATGACCTTTTTTGCGTAGGAGGATTCCAAATCACCGATGAAATCGATGTCATATGCCTGCCCACGGTAATTGATGATCCCCTCGAGGGCCTTCTTTTGCCGTGTATTATATACGATCGCCTGAATCACGGGATGAATATTCATCCGTTCAAAATACATTCTCAGCATCACGGCTGTTTTGATATTCATTTCGTCGTTGCCCAGGGCGACCAACACATAGGTTGTATCCGTGAGCTTGGCGATCTTCCTTGCGAAGCAGGAGGTTTCCACATCCATGGCAGGGTGGATTTGAATGGTGTACTGCGCTTCGCCCTCTACGATCACACCGTTGTAGCGCGGATCCATCAGCTCAGGCGCAAGGGCGGTAAAGCGATGTCTTGCCAAACGGTCACGGTCAAAGGCAGTGATACTCAGGCGATAGCCGTCCATTTGACCGTACCACGACAGAGCCTTCACCATCTCCGTTCCGTGCTTGCCCATGCCCACGACCACTGCGCCGATGCGTTTCATGCCGCCGCCTTCGGGTTTTGCGGATTGAAACAGGATATCACCGTTTTCATAAAGCACACGGTTAATGAGCGAGCGCGCTTCGTTGATGCGATGCACCTTGATGTTTCCCTTTTGGGCATCGGTCAAGAGCAGCTCGCTTTCCACGCCTGTGGAGAACACATAAATGCGGGAGTTTTCAAGCTCCTGATAACGCTCGATGAGCTTGATGGCGATGTTCACATTTTCTGCTTCGTCCTCACCGATGGCAAAAAAGAAGGTACTCTTTTTGGCACGCCGTCTGCGGAAATGCAACAGCAGGATATCCTTTTTGAAGCAAACCGCGCCGATTTTTTTGGCTTCTGCTTTTCGCTCCCCATTGGTCTCGTCCCCTTCCTCGCGAACATCGGCAAACACAATGCCGCACTTCTTGTTGTTCCGCTTCAGGTCAGAAGCCAGAGCCAAAGAACGATCGTTCAGCTCGGAGAACACATAAAGCTCCTTGCGGCGAATGGTAAAATACTTCATGTATGCAGACATATTTTTGAACAGGGACAGTACAAAACCAAAGGTCAGGACAGGTGCTGCCACATAGGCAATGGAAAAGCCTGTTTCGTATATGCTTTGCCAAGCCTCGGGACAAATCGTCAGCCCTTCGGTAACAACGGAGAACTCGCAGCCGATGGTAAACACCTGCATGGCATGGAAGATGGCCAACAAAACACTTCTGGCCCAAATTTCAAAGGAGCCCTCGCCTGTTCCTCTGAAAATGGGGAGAAACAGGAACGCAACAGCCAAAAATGCACCTGCAAGCAGAACATGAAAGGCATGAATATGCTTTTTCTTGCACCGCTCAGAGCCCCGCGCCATAACACCGAGCACGAGCGCAGCGGGTATGCACGCAACGGCAATACGGAAAAATAGCTTCCACATTTTAAAACCCTCCTACACGAAATTTTCACATAATTTTTGGCGAATCCGAAACATTTCATAGGCGGACGATTCACGAATCGCCCGTGTACGCACCGCTAATACCGCACTGCACCAAGCCCCCCTTTGAAGGGGGGTGTAAAAATGAATTGCAGCCCTACAGCTGCATGAATTGATTGCAGGCAATCATGAATTGGCTTCGCCGTGAATTGCGCTGCGGCGCATAAGGCTGCAATTCCATTCATGGAGCGAAGCGAGAAATCATGATGCATCAGCATCAATTCATGACACGAAGTGTCAATTCATATCTTCTTAGATGGTGCTTGTACGCAACCCTCCGGCGCTTCGCGCCACTTGGAATAAGGAGCGATTGCCACCGGCAATCGGTTATCAGTATCGCTTCGCTACCCTTGAAAGGGAGGCCTATTAGATTCCCCCTTAAAAGGGGGACAAGTGCGG
>JAZOAV010000216.1:0-9173 GCA_045595645.1 Faecousia sp. | reverse complement strand
TTTGTCATATCACTTCACCGCAAAAGGAATGAGCAGCAAAAGAATTTCTGCCAAAGGCGCAACGATCATGGTGCTGTCAAAGCGGTCAAGAACACCTCCGTGTCCGGGCAGCAGATTGCCGTAATCCTTAATGCCCACCTGCCGCTTGACAACGGACAGGCTCAGGTCACCGATCATAGAGGCCCCCGCGCCCAAAAGTCCGTAAATCGCCGCATAAAAGTAGTTTACCTGTGAGAAATCAAAGCATTTATTCAGAATCAATGCATACAGCACCATTGCCAGCACATTGCATACTGCACCGCCAATGGCACCCTCCACTGTCTTTTTGGGACTAACGATGGGAGCTAACTTATGCTTACCAAAGGCTCTGCCTACAAAGTATGCACCGGAATCCGCCACCATAGACAAGACAAATGCCACTAAAATCAGATAGCCGCCGCCCTCCATGGCACGCAGACGCACCAGCGCAGACAACAAGAAGGGGTACAGCAGACCCGCAAACAGTGCCGCCGACAGTGCCGTAAACTTCACCTTGGTATGTCCCGCCAAAAGCTCGCAGAACAAAACGGTTGCAAAGGAAAACAGACCAATCAGAGCAGCCAGCCACAGACCGTCGGGACTCAGCTTTGCTTCTGCCTTCGCCCAAGACCACAGTACCACAGCCGCCGCCATGAGTGCCGATTCTGCCACAACCCGCTTGTTCTGCCACAGCTTCGTTCTCCAAAGCATTTCATAGGCGGCGATGGCACAAAACAGCACCAGCAGTGCTGCCGTTCCCACTGAGGGCAGCAACAGCACAATCGCCAGCAGTGCCGGCAAACCCACAAGGGCCGTCAAAATTCGCACCAACATGATTAAACGCCTCCAAACCGACGCTTACGGCTATTATATGCCGCAATCGCCTTCTCTAAGTCCTCCGGCCCGAATTCCGGCCAAAGCACATCTGTAAAATAATATTCGGCATAGGCCGATTGCCATAACAGGAAGTTGGAGGTTCGCAGTTCCCCGCCGGGACGAATCACCAATTCCGGATCGGGCACATTCTGAGAATACATCAAATCCGAAAGCATAGACTCGGTCAAATCCTCGGGCCTGCACTTACCTTCCACGCAGGCCTGCGCATAGCGCTGTGCCGCCCGCACCACCTCGGCTCTGCCGCCGTAGTTCAGGCAGAAATTCACCTGCACGCCCTCGTATTGGGCTGAGCGTTCCACTGCCAAGCGAGCTTCCTCCTGTAATTGGGGAGAAAGACGGGACAGATCTCCAAAGAAGCAAAAGCGCACCCGATTTTTCTCCATGTCCCGAATGGCCTCCCGCAGGTACTTTTCCAGCAGTTCCATAATGGCATCCACTTCTTCCTCCGGCCGCTTCCAGTTCTCCGTGGAGAAAGCATAAACCGTCAGATATTGCAGACCAATGGATTTGGCATAGTTGGCAATGGTGCGGAAGGCCTCCGCTCCTACCTTATGCCCTGCCGTGCGGGGCAATCCCCGTTTTTTAGCCCAACGCCCATTGCCATCCATGACAATGGCAATATGCTTCGGCACAGAGCGTTCCTGCGCCGCCTCGCTCTTTTTGCGAAAGATTCCCATATGACTCTCCTTATTGCAAACAGCCGCGGTTGAGCGGCTGTTTGTCAGTCTGTCAAAAAACTTTGTAGGGGAGGTTCACGAACCTCCCGCGCAGTTCAAAAGTTTCGTTTTATCACATAATTTTTGGCGAATCCGAAATATTTCATAGGCGGGCGATTCATGAATCGCCCCTACGATACAGGTTCTTTGACACGCTCGCAAACAGCCGCGGTTGAGCGGCTGTTTGTTTCCGTATTACAGCTCCATGAGCTCCTTTTCCTTGACGGCGCAAGCCTCGTCCACCTTCTTGATATACTTATCAGTCTAGTCCTGCAGATCCTTTTCAGCCTTCTTCTGCTCGTCCTCAGTGATGGTCGAATCCTTCTTCAGCTTCTTGATATAGTCCATGGCATCGCGACGAATGTTGCGGATGGCAACCTTGCCGTCCTCGCCGTACTTACGCACCTGCTTGGCCAGCTCCTTACGACGCTCCTCCGTGAGCATGGGGAATGCCAAACGGATGACTCTGCCGTCATTCTGGGGATTGATACCCAGATCGGACTGCTGGATGGCCTTCTCAATCTTCTTGAGCAGGCTGCCGTCCCAAGGCTGAATCACCAGCGTACGGGCATCGGGAGAGGAAATGGAGCCCACCTGTGCAATGGGGCTTTCTGCGCCGTAGTATTCCACGGTGATGCGGTCGAGCACCTTTGCATTGGCACGACCGGCACGAATCGCACCGAAGTCCTCCTGCAAAATCTCCAGAGTTTTTTCCATTTTCCGGGTAAATTCCTTAAAGTCTACTGCCATAATATTAGTCCTCCTTCACAATTGTGCCTATTTTTTCTCCCATCACAGCCCGCAGAATATTTTCAGGATCCTGAAGGGCAAAGAGAATGATGGGGATATGGTTGTCCATAGAAAGGGATGTTGCGGTAGAATCCATCACCATCAGCCGACGCGCCAAAACCTCGCTGTAGCTGATCTCGTCAAATTTCACGGCCTCCGGATTCTTGTTGGGATCATCAGAGTACACGCCGTCAATGTTCTTTGCCAGCAAAATGGCATCGGCATTGATCTCGGCGGCGCGGAGCACCGCACCGGTGTCTGTAGAGAAATAGGGATTGCCCGTGCCGCAGCCAAAAATAACCACGCGGCCCTTCTCCATATGTCGGATCGCCTTGCCACGGATGTAAGGTTCGGCAATACGGCTCATTTCAATCGCCGTCTGCACCCGTACCTCAACGCCACGCTGTTCTAAGCTGTCTGCCACAGCCATGCAGTTGATGACCGTTGCCAGCATACCCATATGGTCAGCGCGGGTACGCTCCATGCGGTCGCCGCCGTCCTTCAGGCCGCGCCAAAAATTGCCGCCGCCAACGACGATACCCACCTGCACACCGGCATCCACACACTTTTTGATCACATCGCAAACGCTGCCAATCACATCGAAATCCAGTCCCCGATGCTTGTCCCCCGCAAGGGCCTCACCGCTGACCTTCAGCAGGATTCGACGGTACTTCGGCTCGCTCATAGGAATCAACTCCTTTGCTATTCAATTACTTCCCCTCTATTCTATAATAATTCCGCCCTTTTGACAAGCAAAACTTGTGCGATTCACAAAAAATTTCAAAATTTTCTGTTCTGTACGGAATCTGTCTTGCGATTTTGGGAATTTTGATATATAATAGGTGCAAACTTTTAGGAAAAGAGGAACAGATATGGCTGAAGCGAAAAATTTCATTGAGGCTTTTGTGGAAGAGGACATCGGCCCGGGCGGTCAGTATGAGGGAATGCAGGTGCATACCCGTTTCCCGCCGGAACCCAACGGCTATCTCCATATCGGCCACTGCAAGGCACTTTGCATCGATTTTGGCACCGCTGAAAAATATGGCGGCATCTGCAATCTGCGCATGGACGACACCAACCCCACCAAGGAAGATGTGGAATATGTAGAGGCCATTAAGGAAGATATTCACTGGCTGGGCTTTGATTGGGGCGACCGTTTCTTCTATGCCTCCCAGTATTTTGACAAGATGTACGAATGTGCCGAGGATCTCATTCGCAAGGGCTTGGCCTATGTGTGTGAGTTGACTCCTGAGCAGATGCGGGAATATCGCGGCGACCTGACCACTCCTGCACGCAGTCCTTACCGCGACCGCCCCGTGGAGGAATCTCTGGACCTGTTCCGCCGTATGCGTGCCGGCGAATTCCCCAACGGTGCCATGACTCTGCGCGCCAAAATTGACCTTGCCTCCGGCAACTTCAACATGCGTGACCCCGCCATCTACCGTATCAATCACATGCACCACCACACCACCGGCGACAAGTGGTGCATCTACCCCATGTACGACTTTGCCCATCCCATCGAGGATGCCATGGAGTGCATCACCCATTCCCTGTGCTCTCTGGAATTTGAGGCACACCGTCCCCTGTACAACTGGGTCATCGACAACTGTGACCTTCCATCCAAGCCCCGTCAGATCGAGTTCGCCCGTCTGGGCATAAACTATACCGTTATGTCCAAGCGCAAGCTCCGCGCCTTGGTGGAAACAAACCGTGTTTCCGGCTGGGACGACCCCCGTATGCCCACCCTCTGCGGTCTGCGCCGGCGTGGTTATACGCCCAAGTCCATCCGCAATTTCTGTGAGCGCATCGGTGTCGCCAAGGCCGCTTCCACTGTGGAATATGCCTTCTTGGAGCATTGTCTACGTGAGGATTTGAACGAAACTGCCGCCCGTGTGATGGCCGTTCTGCGCCCCATCCGTCTCACCGTGACCAACTACCCCGAAGGACAGAGCGAAGTTTTCACTGTCGAAAACCACCCCAACTACCCCGAAATGGGCACTCGTGAAGTACATTTCTCCCGTGACCTGTGGATCGAAGCTGACGATTTCATGGAGGAAAAGGTCGGCAAGTTCTTCCGCCTGTTCCCCGGCAACGAGGTTCGCCTGAAGGGTGCCTATGTGGTCAAATGCACCGGCTTTGTGAAGGATGAAAACGGCAATGTGACCGAGGTTCTGTGTGAGTATGACCCCGAATCCCGTGGCGGCGACCCCGCTGACGGACGGAAGATCAAATCCACCATTCACTGGCTGGATGCCCACACCGCCGCCAACGCAGAGGTGCGCCTGTACTCCAATCTCTTTACAGATCCCGATCCCGACGGTGCTGACAAGGACTTCTTGGAGTGCCTGAACCCCGAATCTTTGGAAATCCTCACGGACTGCAAGGTGGAAGCCGCTTTGGTAGGCACCGAAGCCCCCGCCGCCTTCCAGTTCATGCGTCTGGGCTACTTCTGCCCCGATAAAGACTCCACCGCTGAGCGCCCCATCTTCAACCGCTCCGTCAGCCTGAAGGACAGCTTCAAACCTGCTAAATAATACCAAACAAGCTGTGTCGTAGGGGCGATTCACGAATTGCCCGCCTATGAAATATTTCGGATTCGCCAAAAATTATGTAAGAAAACGAAACTTTTGAGCCGCGCGGGAGGTTCATGAACCTCCCCTACAATGATTTTTTGACAGTCTGGCTTTTTGTGCCTTTCGGCACAAAAAGATTCCATTAAAAGTTGTCTACTTTTAATGGAATAATAGTATGAAACGAGCCTGCAGCCGCAGGCTCGTTTTTATGTCCGTTTTCAAAATGCGCCCCTTCTCCCCTTGACAGGAGCGATTTTCTGTGTTATCATATGAACAGATATTCATTTGAACATTTATTCATAGGAGGACACTATGGAACACTGTCATACCGATTTACTGGATCAGGTGCGTTCTGCGCTGCCCCCTGAAAGGCTTTTGGAGGATTTGGCTCAATTCTACAAGAATTTTGGCGACCTGACCCGCATGAAAATTCTCTTTGCCCTCTTTGAAAGTGAGCTGTGCGTCTGCGCACTGGCAGAGCTTTTGGGCATGGAGCAATCCGCCATCTCCCATCAGCTCCAACGGCTAAAGACTGCCCGACTGGTCTGCTGTCGGCGGGAGGGCAAAACCATCTACTACCGTTTAGCCGACGAACACATCAAAACCATGATTTCCATGGGCTTTGCCCATCTGACAGAGGAGGCCGAAGCATGAGCTGTCATTGTCACGACCATGAGCATCATCACGAACATGGCTGTTCCTGCCATGAGGGGCATCATCACGAACACGGCTGTTCCTGCCATGAGGGGCACCATCACCACGAATCGGGCTGTGCCCACTGCGAGGCAAAGCTTCATAGCCACGAGCCCGCACCCCGTTCCACACTCCTTCGCCTGCTCCTGACCATTCCCCTTTTTGCCCTCACTTTCCTGCTTCCCGAAGCGTGGAAGCTGCCCGTCTATTTGCTCGCCTATCTACTTGTGGGCTACGATGTCCTTTGGGGAGCGGTGGAGAACCTTCGCCACGGAAAGCCCTTTGACGAGGAATTCCTGATGAGCATCGCTACCATCGGTGCCTTTGCCATCAAGGAATACCCCGAAGCGGTGGCGGTTATGTTTTTCTATCAGCTTGGCGAATGGCTGCAGGGCTTGGCCATCGGTCGCAGCCGTCGTTCCATCGCCGCCCTCATGGATATCCGTCCCGATCGGGCTGTAGTTCTGCGGAACGGCGAGGAAGTGACCCTCTCCCCCGACGAAGTACAGATTGGTGATATTTTAGTCGTGCGGGCAGGCGAAAAAGTCCCCCTCGATGGCGTGGTCGTTCACGGCGAGGGCAGTCTGAACTGCGCCGCTCTCACAGGCGAGAGCCTGCCCGTAGAGTGCCACCCCGGCAGTGCCGTCCTCAGCGGAAGCGTCAGCTTGGAGGGACTTCTGCACATTCGCTGCGAAAGCAGCTACCACGAAAGCACTGTCAGCAAGATTTTAGAATTGGTGGAACATTCTTCTGAGAAGAAAGCCCGTTTAGAAGGCTTTATCACCCGTTTTTCCCGCATTTACACCCCCTGCGTCGTCTTAGCCGCCTTGCTTTTGGCTCTCCTGCCGCCCTTGTTTACCGGCTACAGCTTCGCCCCCTGGATTCATCGGGCACTGGTATTTTTGGTTGTTTCCTGTCCCTGTGCCTTGGTGGTTTCCGTCCCCCTGTCCTTCTTCGGCGGCATCGGCAGTGCCGCCCGTAAGGGTATTTTGATCAAGGGTGCCAACGATTTGGAGCAGCTTTCCCGTGTTAAGACCGTGATATTCGACAAAACGGGAACCTTGTCCGAGGGTCGCTTCACCATCACAGGCTTCCACTGCACTGCCACCACAGAAGCCGAGCTTCTTCGCATTGCCGCCGCCGTGGAGCAACACTCCAATCACCCCTTGGCAGCTTCTGTCACGGCAAGCTACGGCAAGACACCGCCGAGAGCCGACGAAGTGCAGGAGCTGGCAGGTCGGGGCATCCGAGCCATCGTGGAAGGGGTATGCTATTATATCGGCAATGCCCGATTACTGGCAGAATTGGAATTGCAAGCCCCCAAGCTCTCCCAGACAGGCACCTATCTGCACATCGCCACCAAGGAGAAGTATTTGGGCAGCCTCATTCTCAACGATTGTCTGAAATCCAATGCCAAAACCGCTCTGTCTCGCCTCAAGGCGCAGGGGGTAAGCAAGCTGGTCATGCTCACCGGCGACACCCAAGCCCAAGCCGAGCAAGCGGCAAAGGCTCTGCATTTGGATGCCTATCGCGCCGAGCTGCTGCCGGCAGACAAGGTAAAGCAAGTGGAGGCTCTTCTGCCGGAAGGCACGCTGGCCTTTGTAGGCGACGGCATCAACGATGCTCCCGTGCTCATGCGTGCGGATGTGGGCATTGCCATGGGCGGCATCGGCAGTGATGCGGCCATGGAGTCGGCTGATATCGTGCTCATGGACGACAATCTCCGCAAGCTCCCCCTCGCGCTCTCCATCAGTCGCAAAACCATGGGCATTGTGCGACAAAACATTGCTTTCTCCCTGACGGCGAAAGCCGTGATTCTGCTTTTGGGCGCATTGGGCATTGCCAATCTTTGGCTGGCTGTCTTTGGTGATGTGGGTGTCATGCTCTTAGCCACCTTCAACGCCCTTCGCGCCCTGAGAACATCCGAACAAAGTTGACACAATAAGAAAACCGACCTATGCTTACGCTCATAGGTCGGTTTTCTGTTGATTGCTCCGCTGCGGCAATAGCGCGGCGCGTCGAAATATGTACAGAAGCACACCGTTAAATCCGTTTGACAGATTTACATTTATCTGTTCTTTTCCCAACGATTGCCCAAATTCCCCAGCCAATACCACACACACAAATCAAGGCAAAGAACTGATATCTGTCCTGCGTGTGTTATTTTGTGAAGAATACCCTCGCACTGTCACTGTAGGCTAACATAGCCTCCACAAGGGTACGAAGGCTACCGCTGGTATTTGTACCGTAGGTGTCGGTGCTGTACACCATAGTAGCGGCAAGCTGGGTGTCGCCACCATAAACGGCGGCATTCAAAACACAGCGCAACTCTGCCGATAGCAAACCGTCAAAATCAAAGGCGTAATAGTTACTCTCTGCGTCATAGACCTCTGGTTTTGTCAAGGTGACGCTTTCCGTCTCGCCGTCCAAATTGACAAAGCTGACCCGCAGGGAGAGATCGTTTACACTGCCTGCATAATTTGTGGTGTCCACCACGAAGCGCACAGTAATTTTGCTATCCAGTTGCATCGTTTTGCCGACCCATGTGATGACAGGATTCTCAATATCCGACAGAATTTGATTGTTGTTGCCAAATTCCACCAAATCCAGGTTCTTGAGGTACTCCATGTGCGCATCGGTCAGGAGGGCATCTGCAAGGGCATCTGTGCGGTAGCCCTTCCAAAGCTGTGCCTTGGCACCGTAGCGGAGCAGATTCGCACAAAGGGCTCTGAGGTCATCGGGCACGGCTTCGTTATTGAGTTGGCTATAGGCATAGGTGGCAATGCTGTAGCTGTCAACATTGGAGATGTACTCCTTGCCGTTCTTGGTCATATGTAAGGTTGCCTCAAACCGGTCATTCATCTGAAGTGCTGTAACATCTGTAAGCGTAAAATAGTAGTACGCACCTTTCAAAACAGGCTCAATGTTGACCGTTCTTGTGGCAACTAACGCATTGCCCTCGTATACGGGAATGGCGCATGTTAAGTGGTAGCTTTCGTAGTTTGCAAGCAAGCTTGCTTTCACTGCAAAGATGACCGCAATATCGCTTGCCAGATTCAGGCTGTGCAGAATGGTAATATTGGTATCCAAGCCACAGACGCAGATACCATCGGTATAAGAATGTTCTGCAGTCGTGCGATATCCGCAGTCGCACAGAACAATATGCGTTTCACCGACACAGAAGTAACGGTAACTGTGACCCGCTGCATCCGTATAGGTGTCTTCATAGCTGTTGCCGCATTTTGCACAACTGTGCTGTGTATATCCCTGCTCTGTGCAGGTGGGTGCGATGACGGTGGAGGTATAGCTGCCGTATCCGCCTTCGCAGCTGCACAGCGGAATGAAGGTGTATTCCCATTCCTCTGCAAGAGCCTGTGCGGGAGAGCCGCTTTGACCATAGATCACGGCCCCATCCGGGTTTAAAAATGCAAATGCATCGTATGCGATGGTACATTGCCCATTCCACACCGTCAGTGTTTTCAGACTC
>JAZOAV010000215.1:0-4020 GCA_045595645.1 Faecousia sp. | reverse complement strand
TTGCGTACTTGATTGATGCGCGCAAACGGAATTTCCAACTCTCTCGTTTTACTCCTGAGCGGTATTCCCTTGAAGAAATAGATTTCGTTTGTCCGTTCTCGTAGGGCGTGAGCACAGAGAGACGATGCTCTGCGCAGACCTCGTCGTTGATTTTTCGTAGCCGTTCTATGTTTTGTCGGTCTTCGTGTAATTTCTTTCCCGTTTCCGTATGCACCGTGTCGATGACGAAGTGATTGTGAATGTGATCTCTGTCGCTGTGCGTTGCGACGAGTACGCCGTAGCCTGGCCACGCGCGTTTGGCGAACTCCAAACCGATTTCGTTTGCTTGGTCGGGCGTTATTTTTTCGTCGGGGTGAAAGGATTGCACGTAGTGCCGAAAGCACAAACCTTTTTCTTTATTCCAAACGGCTTTGTTCGTCATGAACTCTTGGTAGGCAAATTTCGGTGTGCAGTTTTGTCCGCTGACTGCGTGTGCGTTTTCTTCGGGCTTTGTCTTTTCAGGATTAAGACAGTAATTGATGACAGCTTTCATTCGAGAGGGAAGATGGTCGGCTTGGTTTGTGTATTTGATTTTTGTTAGCGTTGCCAATCTTTTGCTCCTTTCCGAGCGAGCTTTCGGAGTTCTTCATAGGTCTGTTGTAAAACCTCGTTCGTTTCCGCGAGCGAAATTGCCTCAATTTTGCCCAAGTGCGCCAGCCTCGTCAGTTGGTTAAGTTGTTTCCGATTCGCCGTAATTCGGCGAGCAACGGCGTCAAATCGTTGATTACCGTGATGCGTTTACCCATAGCGCACGCTATGAGATAATCGGTGCGGTTCATGCCTGCTTTTGTTGCTTTGATTTCGATTGTCGTTAGTTCTTTTTCGGTTACCCGAATAGGTATGGAAATGCTTCTTTTCCTCAAATAATAATCCTCCTTAAAAATATATTTTTTGTCCAACTTTCGTCCCTGTGGACGGTAGGGGTGCGGGTTACTCCCGCTTGATGTGCGTTGGCGGATAGCCACGCGCTCTGCTTGCCACAGCAAAGCTGTGAAATGGGTAGCAGAAGAGTTCCTTGTTGCGCCCTTATGCAGGGACGCAAGGGACGGAAAAAACGGAAGTTTTGCGGACACGGTTTTTTGCGTCTTATACGTCACTTCCGTCACTTTCGTCGGCAGAAGGAAGGTACCATGTCTTGATATACCGCTTTCCGTTACTCCGTCCGCTTGTGAAAAAGACGTCGTTTTCTTCCAGTGTGTACCGCCATTTATTCATCAGTTGTTTGAGTGCTTTTGCTGAAATGTTTTTCCCAGAAAAAGAATTGAACTGTTCGGCAAGTTCGGTATTCCCGCCGTCGAAAGATTGCAGTTGCTTCATCATTTCAATGAGCAAGGTTATTTCTTCGGGTTGGGAGAGCGTGGGTTCTTCCAGGCTGTCGCCTTTAAGTTCCCATTCGCAGTTTTCTTTTTTGAGCTGAATTTCAATTTCTCTGTTCTCAATATC
This sequence comes from Faecousia sp., assembly GCA_045595645.1. Lineage (GTDB taxonomy): Bacteria > Bacillota > Clostridia > Oscillospirales > Oscillospiraceae > JAZOXB01. The sequence goes on along the minus strand of JAZOAV010000215.1, from coordinate 2,538 downwards.
TCGCCCCGTACAGAACAGCGTCGCGCCGTTTGCGTTGCGCTTGCTTTGGTCGAGAATGAATACTGCGTCCATTGCTCCGCTGATTCCCGTCGTGCCTGACAGTTTGTTTAAGGCATAGCTGTCGCCTTGCTTTCGCAAGTGGTGAACGAGCAAGAGAGAAATTTTCAGGTCGTCTGCTAATGCTTTCAGCTCGCGGACTTCTTCGTAGTCGTTCGCGTAGGAAGTTTCGATTCCGTTGTTGCGAACGATTTGGAAGGTGTCGATGATGACAAGGACTGTGTCGGGATGCTCCAACTTGAATTTAGAAATTTGCATACACAGTTCTTCGCCGATTGTGCCTGCTGTCGTTGCGAAGTAGAGCGAGGCAGGGGCTTCGTCTGTGAGTCGGTTGAGTCTGTCTTGCAATCTTGACAGAGAATCTTCTAGTGCAAGGTAAAGTACCGTGCCTTGTTTGATAGGGAGATTCCAAAGGGGTTCGCCTTTTGCAACCTGCAAAGCAAGAAGCAAGACCATCCAGGATTTCCCGACCTTGGGTGCGCCGCCGAGCATAGAGATGCCCTCGGGCAGTAGTGTTTCCACGCAGAAATTACGCTTTGGCAATCTTGCGTCCATGAGTGTTTCGCCGTCTATCACGGCAAGTCGTTTTGGTGTTTGTACGTTCATTCATTATCCTCCTAATTTTGTTTTTCTTTTTTTGTACAATTTACCGCTTTGAGTTAAAATATTTTTTCTATCACCTCCTGATTTTAATTTACCCCCTACACTTTGGTATGGGGCAAAAAAATTACTGTTTGAGCACCTTTTTTCTTGAAATTTTACAAAAGTTTCACAAAGGAATGTTTTCGAAAACAAAAAAACACTTGCAGCACAAAAAGACGGCGATGTAGTTCTCGCCACAACGATAAAATATAGTCGTTGTGCATCTTCATAGAGATGCGTCTGTTAAGTACTGCAAGTCTTATTACTTGCTTAAACAAGTTTGTTACTTGTTTTGATTAATGAAAAGTTTTTAAATCTTACATCATCTATTTTCCCTCTGCTTGTTTTTTGGAATCGTATTCTAACATAAAAAAGAGATTGTGTCAACAATTTATACACTCACAAAAAGCCATTTTTTGAAAAACATTCCAAAATGAAGCACTACTTTTGTCGTCTTTTGTCGAAAGTGAAAAAGCAATATAAAATTGTCGTTAAGTGTAGGTTGTTTTGTGAAATAATAATTTTCAATTTTTTTAAATACGCTTGCAATATTTTTCGAATAGAGTTACAATGCGACAACATTTAGTAGGGGCAGGTACGAGTTGAATACAAAAAATCAAAAGAGGGGGTGCGATGAATATGTGGCAGAATATGAAGACATAAAAAATCCGACCGAGTAAACTCAGCCGGACGTGCCACTTATGTGGAACGCAATCAACTAATGATTGATGATAGTAATATTGTGATAATATTATTTATAGAAAGAAAACGATGTATGCAAAGTGGAACATTGAAAGCTTACGCTTATTCGATGAAAAGAGAAAAAGAGGTGATAAAATTAAATCCCGATTTACTCTAAAAGGGTTTCTTCGGTTGTAGAGGATGCAGATTTTTTTGCTTGGTGTTCTTTTCGATATACAGTAGGTGTTTTTCCAGTTACGGTCTTAAAAATTCGATTGAAATGACTCAAAGAATCATAACCTAACATTGTTGAGATTGTAAGGATATCAAAATCGGTTGTGAGCAATAAATTTCGAGCTCTTTTTAGCTTTGTTTTTTTAATATAAGAAATAATCGTTTCGCCTTTGTATTTTTTGAAATATTTTCCGATGATGGCAGGGGAGTAATGGCTCCACTCGTATACGTCGTTCACCTTAAAGGTTTGCCAGTCTGCCTCTTGAATTTTGGTTAACAAATCGGAAAACCATTCGGGGTATGTGTCGGTGGGGCGGTTTCGGCAGGTGATGGATATAGCCGAAGAAATCATTTCGCTGATGAGTAGCTGCACATAACTATGTTTTTCCGTCACGGTAAAAAGTGTTGTGATTTGATTTGCCCGATCTAAGAACCATTGAAGCTCGAAGTCTTTTAAGATAATATAATCGCCCTGTCCGCCGAATTTTATAAACTGATCAAACAGATTTGGAGAAACAATGTTGCAAAGTTCTCGTAATTTTTCTTCTGTGATGGCAAGATTCATTTGCGTACATTTTCGATTCGGATACAAGGCGTGAATATCCGACGGCAAAATGAAAACCAAAGCGCCGTAAGGAAGTTCTTTTAACGAACCGTTAATATTGTGCGTGAAATCACCTTCTGTTATCAAAGCGAACTCGTAAAAGTTATGCTTATGCGGATTGCTGACACAATCTTTAGTCCAATGAAAGGAAAATCCGTCGTCAGGGAACAGAAAATCCGATTGGTAAAAAATGGTGACGTCAGTGTGCACGGTATCAAGGATTTTGCGGTGACCTGTTCGGTCGTGTCGATATAAATTAGGACTCATAGCCACATTATAGCGCAAAGATGAATTTTTGTCAATAATTTACAAAAAAAAAG
>JAZOAV010000214.1:0-4528 GCA_045595645.1 Faecousia sp. | reverse complement strand
CTTTTGAGCCGCGCGGGAGGTTCGTGAACCTCCCCTACAAAGTTTTTTGACAGTCTGAGAGCCGCCTCGCGAGGCGGCTCTGTTTGTTTACATTTTATCAGGAGCTTCAAAGCCCAGCAGGTCGATACATTCCTCCAAGGCACGCTTGGCAAGGGAAATGAGGGCGATATAGCCCTGCTTCTTTGCCTCATCGGGCTCAGTAAGGATGCGGGTATCGTGATAGAACTTGTCCACCGCACCTGCCAACTCGTAGGCGTAGGCGCAAATGACATTGGGCGCGGAATCCCGATAGGCCAAGCTCAGTTGGTCGGGCATCTGTGCCAAGGCCAACTGCAAATTCTTGGCAACCTCACTGTCGGCGGGGCAAATGGCAGGATTCGTGCTCTCGCAGCGAGCCAAAATGGACTTGATGCGCACGATGGTATACAGCAGATAGGGGCCCGTGTTGCCTTCAAAGGCGGCAAACCGCTCCAAATCGAAGATATAATCCTTGGTGGCCAGATTGGACAGATCTCCGTATTTCAGAGCCGCCACCGCAATCAAACGGGCGGTTTCGTGAGCCTGCTCCCCTTCCAGCGTGTGATTCTCCAGAATCCGCTTCTCCACATAGTCCGTCACATCGGCAATGAGCCGCTCCAGACGCATCACGCCGCCGTCACGGGTCTTGAAGGGCTTGCCGTCCTTGCCGTTCATGGTACCGAAGCCCACATGCTCCAGCTCCACATTGTCCGTCACCAACTGACCCTTGCGGGCGGCGCGGAAGACCTGCTCAAAGTGGAGATTCTGCCGCTTGTCCGTGAGGTAGAACATCTTATCAGGCTTGAAATCCTCCATACGCTGCACGATGGTAGCCAAATCGGTGGTGGCATAGAGGGTCGCACCGTCAGATTTCACCAAAATGCAGGGAGGCAGCTCCTTCTTGTCCCCCTCGATATTGATGTCGATGATCTTTGCGCCCTCGCTCTCCTCCAGCACGCCCAGCTTTTCCAGCCGTTCCAGCATGGGAGGGATATAGGGCTCTGCATCGGCCTCGCCCATCCAAATGTCAAAATCCACATTGAGGTTGGCATAATTCTTCTTCAAATCCGCCACGGAGATGCGCATAATGTGCTGCCACAGGGCATAGTAGCCACGCTTGCGGTTCTGCAACTGATAGGTCGCTTCGTGGGCTTCCTTGGCAAACCCTGCATCCACCTTGCTCTTTTGGGAGGCGAAGGGGTAGATTTCTTCCAGCTCGGAAATGGTGAAGGGGGCTTCGGCAGGATATTCGCCCGTAAAATCGTCGTCAAAATAGGGCAGGTCGGGCTGGCGCACCTTCAATTCCGCAATGATCAGACCCATTTGCAGACCCCAGTCGCCCATGTGAATGTCGCCGTAGACCTTGTTGCCGAAGTAGCGGTAAATGCGCTTCACGCTCTCGCCGATGATGGCAGAGCGCATATGACCGATGTGCAGGGGCTTGGCCACATTGGGGCCGCCGTAGTCCACCACAACGGTACGGGTTTCCCCCTCACCGGCTACGCCCAAACGGGCGGTCTGCCGCATTTCGTCCATGTGGGCGGCCAAGTAGTCCTCCCGCAGGCGCAGGTTGATGAAGCCGGGGTTCACCGCCTCCACGGTGGAGAACACGCCGCTCTCCGTCAGCTTTTCCGCAACAGCGGAAGCAATCATAATGGGAGCCTTGCGGGCAGCCTTGGCAGTGGGCATGGCACCGTTGCACTGGAATTCGCACAAATCGGGCCGATTGGATACCGTCACCTTGGCATGGTCGGCGGGATAGCCCGCCTCCGTAAAGGCTCGCGCCATCACAGCAGATAATTTATCGATCAATTTTTCCATTTGGGATACTCCTTGAAAAAATATTGGTTTTGTTTCAACCTATATCATACCAAAAATTTGAGGGAAAGTCTATAGATTTTCCAAAAACTTTCTCTTTTTCTTGCACATAAACAGGAAACATGGTATACTTACTATTGCACCATCCTCATTAGAACTTCGTAGGGTTCGATGCCCACATTGACCCGTGCACGCACCACCGACATTGCACCGCACCAAGCCTCCCTTTCAAGGGAGGTGCCGCGAAGCGGCGGAGGGTTGCCCTTGCAGGCACTTGCTATTTGCACCCCCCTCTGATTCCCCCTTAAAAGGGGGACAAGTGCGGAGCGCAACGACAGACAGTACGCACAACCTTTCATGCACCGCACAAAGTTTTGCCATCAAGAACAAGGGAGATTGAACTATGCTATATTTTGACCATGCCGCCACCTCCTTCCCCAAGGCTCCCAAGGTTGGGGAGGTGATGCAATATTATGTAAACCAAATCGGTGTCAATGTAAACCGCGGGGTCTACGCACCTGCCCAAGAAGCAGCACTGGAAAGCTACCTCCTGCGGGAAAAGCTGAGCACCTATTTTCACCACGACGAGCCCACCCGTGTGATTTTCACGGCAGGTAACACGGCGGCTCTGAATTTTGCCATCAAGGGCTGTCTGCGTAAGGGCGACCATGTATTGGTCAGCTCCATGGAGCACAATGCCGTCATGCGCCCCTTGGTGCAGTTGGGCGTGGACTTTGACCGTGTGCCCTGTGATGCAGAAGGCTTTTTAGATGTGACAAAAATCGAGGGCTTACTGCGCCCCAACACCCGAATGTTCGTCCTCTGTCACGCCTCCAATGTCTGCGGCAGTATTCAAAATGCAGCCGAGGTCGGAAGATTATGTAAACTTCATCACATCCCCCTTGTGCTGGATGCCGCCCAAAGTGCGGGTCACATTCCCGTGGACTTTACAGAGCTGAGCCTGAGTGCCCTCTGCGTTCCCGCCCACAAAGGGCTGTTAGGCCCCCAAGGAATGGGCGCACTCCTGCTGTCAGAGGCGTTTGCCTCCCAATTAGACCCCCTAATCGCAGGCGGCACAGGCAGTATGTCCGATTCAGAAGAATTGCCCCCCTATCTACCTGACCGCTTCGAGTCAGGCACGCCCAACCTCCCGGGCATCTACGGTTGGTCTGCCGCTATGGATTATGTAAACCAAATACAGGCTGAGCGACGGACTCACGAGGAAGCTCTCTGCCGACAATTTTTGCAGGGCTTGGAGGGCTTGTCCTCTGTCCGATTGCTGGGCACAAGGGATATTTCCCGCCGTGTGGCGGTCTTTGCTCTGGATTTCGTGGGACAGGACAACGCAGAAGTGGCTGACCGCTTGGAGCGTGACTTCGGCATTTTAACCCGCTGCGGCCTCCACTGTGCCCCCGCCGCTCACAAAACCCTGAACACCTTCCCCCAAGGCGTCGTCCGCTTCTCCTTCGGCCACAGCACCACCTCCAACGATGTCGCCACCGCCCTAAACGCCATCGCTTCCCTAAATTAAGCATTGCTATTCTGGCCCAAAGCGTGTATAATAGAATAAGAAGGAGTGTCCGTTTTTGCATACGGAGGGAAACTTATGATTCTATATCACGGCAGTAACTTAGTGGTAGATACACCAAAATTGATTCCTCAGAATCGTTTCTTGGATTTCGGATTTGGATTCTATACGACCACCAACAAAACACAAGCCATCGGCTTTGCAAACAAGGTCACCAAGCGGCGAAAGGCCGGTGCCCCTACCGTCAGCATCTATGAAATTGAGGAAGCAACGGCCTTTGCGGAATGTAAACTTTTGCGTTTTGATGCCCCCGACGAAGCATGGTTAGATTTTGTATCTCTCAACAGAGCCGGCGAATACGCTGGAGAATCCTATGATTTCATTTACGGCCCCGTTGCCGATGATGATGTCTACACCACCTTTACCCTCTACACCGCCGGTGTCCTTACGAAGGAGCAAACCCTCGCCGCACTGAAGGTCAAAACGCTATATAATCAGTTGGTACTTACCTCAGAAAAAGCTCTTCGCTTTCTGAACTTTTGGGGAACTGTTCCCATGGAGGAATTTTGATGGAACAAAAGAAATTTGAAGCAATGCTCATCCTGATTGTTCCCCAAGTGATTGCATTGATCGTAGAGCACTTGAAATTAGACGAGCTTTCCGCGGCAAGAGCCTTCTATGAATCGCAGCTATATGCACTGTTGGAACAGGAGGATACCAAGCTTTGGCATCTTAGCCCCTTGACCCTTTTTCACATGTACGACGAAGAAAGAAGAACCGGAGCAATCACCTTTCCGGAGGGATGATTATGAGCATACAAGGTAATTTTTTAATTTATTGTATCGAACAATATAAATCCGCGAAAAACCTGACCGGTAAGCAGGTGTCCGAGCTGTTCAGCCGCTATCGTGTATGGGACTATATCTATTCCTGTTTTGAAGCACTCCATACAACAGGAGCAAACTATATCATCGAAGATATCGACCTGTATATACAAGCAAGGCAGTAAACCGCCCCCATAATTGCAAGGGGCTGTCTCAAAATGAATGAAACAGCCCCGAAAATGAATATTTATTAAATTCTAACTGTAGGGAACGGCCTGTGTGCCGTTCCCTATTGCATATTTTGAGGAATATTCTGTGGAATGACACATAGGTCATTCCC
>JAZOAV010000213.1:0-9071 GCA_045595645.1 Faecousia sp. | reverse complement strand
GAGGATATGGAGGGCAATGCCTTGGAGCAGCCCCGTACACCCCAAATGAGCTTCCGTATGCAGTTACCCTGCGCCGTACCGCCTCTGAGTATTCTCCGCCATAGCGTGGATCTGTCGGCGAAATAGTGTCTGTTCTGTGCGGGACGATGCCCGCATCGTCTTGAGTAGGTACCATCGTAATACATCGTAGGGACGCCTCGGGAGAGGCGTCCCTACGACTTCTACGGAAGATTTCTCACATAAATACATAACCGAAAATGAAATGTAGGGAACGACCTATGTGTCGTTCCAAATACGATAACATTCGATAAAAGGAACGGCACGCAGGCCGTTCCCTGCGGGCAAATAGGATCGTCTGTCAAGGCAAAAAGAAAATATAAAAAAGTTAAAAATAATACTTGACAAATTGTGCTTCTCATGTTATTATATATGAGCTCGCTGAGAGCACATGCGGCGGTAGCTCAGTTGGATAGAGTGACTGGCTACGAACCAGTAGGTCGGGGGTTCGAGTCCCTTCCGCCGTACCAAGAAACAGGCTGATTTCGAAAGATTTCAGCCTGTTTTTCTAACTTTTTGACCCCATTTGAAACGCCCGTTTTTCCTTTTGGCGCACATTTGGCGCACGACATCAAAATTTTGCACCGAAAAGGCAGCAGTCTGCAATAGACCGCTGCCTGTTTTTTATGCCTTTTTCAGCCGCAACAAAACATCTGCGAGGCATTCGCTTGCCTGCTCGTCTGCCTGTTGGATGATATGCGCGTAGATGTCTGTGGTAGTCGAAGTTTTGGCATGTCCGAGGCGTTTTGACACGGTAACAATATCCGTTCCGCTGTTGATCAATACCGATGCCGCCGTATGCCTGAATGCGTGAGGGTTGATATGCGGCAAGCTGTGCCGCAGTGAAAACTTGGCCAACCATGCGCCGATGCTGTCCGGTTGCATGGGTGTGCCATCATCTCGAACAAACAGATACCCGCTGCTATTCCATCTGTCTCCGTTTGCAAGCTGCAATTCCAAATACCACCGGCGATATTCTCGAAGCAAAGCCAGCGTTTCGGCCGGCAGCGCAATTTGTCTTGTGTCGCCTGTTTTGGTTTCGTTCTCATAAATGCCACGGTCAGGCGTGTAAAGGATCGTGGAATCAATCGTAAGCTTGCGGCGGTCAAAATCTACCTTTTCCCATTTTAAGCCCATGATTTCACCACGGCGGCAACCTGTAACAATGAGCAGATGCACGATCACACGCCATTTCAAAGGCTCGCTTTCCAGTGCGTCGAGAATCGCCATAATTTCGGTAGGCTGAAAATAGTTGACCTCCTTGCGTGGCAACTTCGGCGGCGTGGCTTTTGCCGCTGCATTATACGGTACAAGCATTTCTTTTTCTGCCTGATCAAGAACCGTATGCAGAAAACGGTGATATTCTAAAATGCTTTTTTGTGACAGTGGCGTTGTGTCCTGCTCTATGCAAAATAGGCTTTCTGTCTTTTTCTCCAAAGCCTTCGCGATAGCCGCCGCCTTTTCTGCACTGATTCTCTCCCCTCTGCAGGCGGTAGTAACGGTAGTGGGAGAGATACTTGCTTTCTCTGCAAGTGCCGCGCGTGATAGATTCTTTTGCTTCAAAAGCGCGGAGAGGTCAATGCTTGCAATGGCTCTTTGTCCGCTTTTACGCACACCCGCTGCGCTTAGTGCCTGATAGAACCGATTCAGATGCAGCGGGCGCAGCTCCGCCAGTTTCAGATGCCCGATTGCTTGATCAATGCGCTCTAACAGGGAACGGTACGCAAATATCGTACGGTGCTTTGCTCCGGCTCGCTCCTTCAGCTCGATCACATACCGCGCATATTCCGAAACGGTTTGACGGTTATCTACCTCATAGCCCTGCTCGATTTCGCGTTCAAAGTCGATGGCAGCTTTCTGAACGGCCTTTTGCATTTGCCGCTCCGTCATGCCCTGCTCCGGCCTCCACGTCCGATAGTGCCGTACCTGCTTGCCGTTGATGTCTACGCCGGCCGTGACGGTGATCTTGAACGAAACGCCCGCCTTGCCGTCTATGCGCTTAATCGTTGCCATTTATGCCACCTCCAAACGGCATACGAACTAACATTTTACTTCAACACGTTTTCCATTCGCACCAGTTCTTTTATGATTTTGCGCTCAGTTCCCTCGGGATGAAAGTCTGCATTATCCTCTAATTCTTCTAATCTTCTTAAAAATTCAGCACCAAAAGCATTGAACGCCCCTAAATATTCCGGACAATCAGCATAAGAATATCCAAACGCTTCCACAATTGCACTGTATTTTCTGCAAACGGAAAGAAGCTCATCAGCAAACTGGAAGATCAACGAGTTATCGCTAATGGTTTCCAATACATGGCCGTTATAGAGTTTTCGCAGATTGTCTCGCACGGGCTTAAACTGTCGAAATGTTCTGAGAAGATTGAAATCCATATCTCCGGTTTGGGCCATTTCATCAAGCAAAATGTCTTCTTCTTTGGATAAAGTGTGTTTTACACCAAGCAGGAAATCTGTTGTTACTCCGAAAAACTCGGCAATATTGCAAAGCATATCGTAATCCGGCGTGGTTTTCTCGTTTACATACGAGCTAATCGCTTGTGGGGTTGTATTCATCGCTTTCGCCAAGCGTGCCTGCGAGATGTTCCGATTGTCAATTAGTTCGCGTAGCCTTTCTGCAAAATAGCTTTTTGCGCTTAGCATGTGTAAGTCCTCCGTAAATAAAATATTTATTTCTTTTTTTGTGTGTCAAAAATATATTGACTTTTGCTGTCGTTGCTGTTACAATGATAACATGAATTTATTGATATGTCAATAGCAACAACAACATTTTATTTCTTATAGGAGGTATTTTCGATGTGTAACAAAATCATTCGAGAGGCCGCGAACACAGCAAACGTGAAACTTTGGGAGGTCGCAGAGCGTTATGGTTGCAATGATAGCAACTTTTCGCGCAAACTGCGCCGTGAGCTTCCGCAATGTGAACAGGAGAAGATTTTGCGCATTATTGCCGAAATCGCAGCGGAGAAACAGGAGGCGGTATAATGCCGGATGTCGTAACGATCAAAGAAGCCGTGCAGCGGGCGAAGTCGGACGGCCTGCCAATATCTGAGTTCAGCTTGCGCCGCTGGATTAAAACGGGCGCGGTGCCGGTGCGCAAAGCCGGTAGCAAAATACTGCTCTATTATCCGAATTTGGTGGGCTTTCTGACTTGCGCAGATGGCGGCGATATACGCCCGCTGCAAGAGGACAGTAACGGGATTCGGCGCATTGGGTAGGAGGTGTACATATGGGCCAAAAGAGAATGTTTTCGTTGTGTGTTGTAGATACGGATAAATTTATGGATATGCCATGTAGCACACAAGCCCTGTATTTTCACCTTGGTATGCACGGAGACGATGACGGGTTTGTCTCCTCGCCAAGAAAAATTCAAAGAGCAGCAGGCTGTAGTGATGACGATTTGCGTTTGCTTGCAGCGAAAGGTTTTATCATTCCTTTCGAGAGTGGCGTTATCGTCATTACCGATTGGCGAATCAATAATACCTTGAAGAACGACCGTTATCGAGAGACTATTTACAAGGCAGAAAGAGCCATGTTGCAAATCGAAGCAAGCGGGAAGTATGCCCTAAATTCTTCTGTGGTTCCAGAATGTTTCCAAAATGGTTCCGACATGGTTCCCCAACATAACATAACTAAACCTAACTTAACAGAACATAACCAAACAGAACAAAACAAAATAAACGGTCTGCGCTCTTGCGCAGATGTTGAAGCAGTTTCTTTGTCAGGAGATGCCGAATTTCACCGCTTTTGGACGGCATACCCTAAGCGAATAGGGAAAAAAGCAGCGCGAAAGGCATTTGATAAGGCTATCAAGGCGACCGATATTGACACACTTCTCGCTGCTATAAAGCTACAAAAGCAAAGTCCTCAATGGACAAAGGACAACGGACAGTACATACCAAACCCTGCGACATGGCTGAATCAAGGTCGCTGGGATGATGAAACGGAGGTTAAAACAAATGGACAAGGTAAACGATCTGATTTCGAAGGTCTCAAAATCGGGACAGTCATATAGCCCCGAGGAGGCGCAACGACTGACGGCGCAGTTGAGGGTGGATTCCTACAATTCCAGTACCGGCGAGCAAACCGGCTACGATTGCCCCAAGTGCAAAAACAGAGGGAATTTCGCTGTTTTGAGTGATGATGCATCCAGTCACTTCATGCGCGACTGCTCTTGTATGAAAATTCGAAACTGCATCAAGAAGATGAAGAGATCAGGCCTGAATGATGTGATCCGCAAATACACCTTTGAGGCATACAACTGCACCGAAGATTGGCAGAAGACAATCAGAGCCAAGGCAGAAGCGTATGCAACAAATCCGCAAGGGTGGTTTTTGCTTTGCGGTCAATCAGGTGCAGGAAAGTCACATCTTTGCACAGCAATCTGTAGAAAATTCCTCTTGGATGAGCGCGAGGTTATCTATATGCCGTGGCGTGAGGATATTGCCGCTCTGAAATCTTTTTCAACCGACAGCGAAGACCGGCGCAAGCTGCTACAAAGCCTAAAGAATGCCGAAATTCTGTATATCGACGACCTATTCAAGAATGGCAAGGACAAAGACGGTTCTGCGCCTCCTACACGCGCAGATATTGATCTTGCATTTGAGATCATAAACTATCGCTATAACAAGCAGCTCTTAACGATCATTTCCACCGAAAGATCACCGCAAGAGCTGTTGGACATTGATCAAGCTACGGGTGGGCGAATTGCAGAACGCGCGGCCGAATATCTTCTGCATATCGGCCAAGATGTAGGCAAAAACTACCGTCTGCGCAATGTGGTCACGCTCTGATTTTGCACTTTGCTGCAGCGGGTAACGCCCTGCCCGCTGCAAACAGATGCAGTACAAAATACTGACAAAAGCAGGACAAAATACCGCCTGTTTTGCAACGCATTCGAGGAAAAAGGGGTGAACGAATCGTTCACCGTCAGTGGGTGTAACGAAATGGAACTCCCTGCAAGTGGTCAAAGATTGGAAACCGCGACCTTTGCAAACGGATGCCCAAATCAGAGCGGTCTGTATACATGGGGTCACTTTCCGTTACCCCATCTGCAACAGGGGGGGTCGTGATTTGCGACCCCATCAGCATTGCCACAGCCCGAGGGAAAACACCCACGAACAAAGAGCGAACAGAGAGAAAACCGAAAGCTGAAGCCGCGAGGAAGCCGCGAAAAGTGGTCAATAAAACTCAATGCGAAAACCTTACAAAACCTGACACCGATCACAGAGCTGCAACGGGTTTATTCCTACACTTCCGACACCCTAAAAGGGCGACCGTCCGCGCTATTCGGAGATTTCGGAGGCCTTAAAAAAGAGACAGCCGCGCAGCATTTGCCGCACAGCCGCCCCATAATTGCCCTATACGATGATTTTACATGAAAGGGCGGTTGCTGTCAATGACGAATGAAGAGCTTGCTATGAAGATCCAGGAGGGCGCAGCGGAGCTGATGCCGCAGCTTTGGGAGAAGGTCAAGCACTGGGTCTATAAGATGGCGCACAAGTGGGTATTTCGCTTCGATGGTGCGCGTGGCGTGACTGTGGATGACCTAATCAGCAGCGGGTATATTGCGCTTACCGAGGCCGTCAAAACCTTTCAGCCGGCGAGCGCGTTTACAACATGGTTCACGCTGTATCTGAAACAAGCCTTTCTTGATACCTACGGATTAAGGGCGCACAAGAATGACCCGCTGCATGGTGCGGTAAGTCTGGATGCTCCGTTGCAAATAGACGATGATCTGACGCTGGGCGATTCCATCGCAGACCCATGCGGCGAAGCGGCATTATTGGCGCAAGAGGAACAGCTATTTCAAGCGCAGCTTCGTGCAGCATTGGAAGAAACGCTATCGGCCTTGCCCGAGGATCAGAGCGAGGTTTTGCGCCTGCATTACTACGACAAGCTGAGCTTTGCGGAAATCGCGCAGCGGGTCGGCGTTCACATGAACAATGTCCGACAGCGCGAAAGCAAAGCCCTCCATGCCATTCGGCGTAGCTCGAAGGCGCAACGCTTGATATCCTTCATCGACTTCGACTATTACCACGGCGCAAGCGCGGCGACGTTCCGCAGAACCGGTACAAGCATACAAGAACGGTACTTGATGAACTTAGACCGCGCAGCCGAAGCGGAGGCGAAGCGCAGAAAGAAAGCGCAGTGGGATTGCTTGCATTGGTATGACGAATGACAAGCATCAGCGCAAATCGGTTGTTTCATCGAAAAATACTTCGGACGTATAGCAACCCAGAACAACTATTCATGCGATACAGCGCATTCTCGCACCTCTGAGAGGCATTGTAGAAAGTGGGTGCCGCCAAAATCAATTCTGAGCCTCAAAACCAAATAAATAATCAGGGCATTTGAAGCAAACAGTATTAGGGGGTAGTAACTATACCCCCGAAGCATTTCTTTTTCAAATCGTCGATTAGCTGCGAGAGAAAACGCAAAAGAGCAGGAGCCGCCCGATTGGGTAGCTCCTGCTTGCTTTATTGATTCAGATATTCTTGCAATTCCCGTAGCCACATAGGGCAGCGGGTGCCGATGGCCAGCAGTTCGCCGTTGCGGTACTCTGCAACCTTTACAAAGCCGTTGTCATTGTCATAAAACTCCGCTTCGTCACAGTAGGGCAGAATCTTCTTGACAGCCTCCCAACGACCACCAAAACGCCTTACTACGTCATCTTGGGCGATGTCATGCCCTCCACGCTTTACGCGGTTTGCAATGCGTTCTAAGCTCTCCTGCGCAGTATCCAAGGCGATATAATACAGGCGCACAGAATAACCTGCCTCGCGCGCTTGCTTTGCTGTCTGCTCCGTCTTAAAGCCTGAAAGCGTGGTTTCCTGCGTAAAGGATACGCCCCGCTGCAAGCATTCGCGAATCTTTGTAACAGCCGCCTTGCCGCCTGCAAGTGCATTGCCGCCGAGCTCAGCCGTGATCTTGTCTACGTCGATGATTGTACCGAGATCATTGCGGCTGCCTTTTAGAACACCCGTGAAGCTGCTTTTACCTACACCGTTCACGCCGCCGATGATGTTATAGATTTTCATGTTGTATCCTCCATAAACTAACTTTAGATTGCTTCACCTGTATCATTCATCACAAAACCGGCTGTGTATGTGCATCCGAGGGCATCAGCAATCTCGTACAGTTCTTTTTCGCTAAAGTTGTCGCGGTTCATTTTGTTTGACATATTCTGTCTGGATTGACCTGTTCTCTCGGCAAGCTGTGCAAGCGTCATGTTTCTGCGTTTGAGCATAATCTTAATTTTCTCACCCATTGTTAGTGGCATGTGATCGCCTCCTTTTCTTTATTATATACAGTAAACTTATAAATGTCAACTGTAAAAATATATTTGCAAAATAAATAAAAAAGTTGCAAATAGGTATTGACAAAAGAAACTTTTTAGTGTACAATATAGGCACAGGTTAAGGGAAGCAGCCCGAACCCAAACAAAAAACATTATGGAGGATTTACACATGAGCATGAACGAATTGACCGCAAAGGTCGAAGAACTGCGCGAGCTGCGCCGCATGGCTGACGAACTCGCCGCCGAGATCGCTGCTATCGAAGATCAGATCAAGGCAAGCATGACCGCCCTGAACACCGACGAGCTGCACGGTAACACCTTCAAGATCACCTGGAAGCCCGTCACCAGCTCTCGCCTCGACAGCAAGGCACTCAAGGCCGAAGCCCCTGAGCTGTGGAACCGCTACAGCAAGCAGACCACCTCGCGCCGTTTCCTCGTGTCCTGAGAGGTAGACCCATGTACTACCGCACCTGCCCCATTTGTGGTGCACACCTTGACCCCGGCGAACCGTGCGACTGCATAAAAGAAGCCCTCCTCTGTGAGCCTGGCAGCAATTCAGAGGAGAGCCAATAACACCCACCGCAGCGGGTAAGTTTATTATAGCTGCCCGCTGCGAGAATGTCAAGAAGAAAGGAACAGCTTATGAACAGCATCAAGCACATGAGCGTGACCGGCTACACCGTCGAATTTGTCGACCTCCGAGAGCCGAAGCCGCGCCCCATCCGCAAAGAAACCACCGTATACGATGCCGCAGCCATTGCCGCAGCGCGTACCCTCGGTATTTCCCTCACCGCGCATATTCGCCAGCGCTACGAGCAAGGCGGCTACCACGTCCTGACCATCAGCAAGGAAAGCAGCAGACAGATTACCGTGGACCTCGGCACACTTTACCAGTTGGCCGCACAGACCGCAGAAACAGGAGGAAAGGCATGAGAACAGACATCAAAAGCAGTTCAACGGGCGCGCTCGAAGCGATGCAGCGATATATAAACCTCACTCGCAGACCACCGAAAGAAATCGAAGAACGCTATCAACTAACGACGCATGATATTTGCGCACTGTACGATTTAGCGAAAGAATCGCTATATGATGCATTGGTTCTCAGTTTTGAGTTTGGTATGGCCCGAGCTTATAGAGCAATTGAACGCGCTTATGCAAAGGGCAGAGCTGAAAAAGCCGTGTGTGCAATGGGTGCAGAGGGTGCTTGTTATCCATCAATCTATGAGGTCAAACAGGCAACTGAAACATTTACGCGATACATGGGCGCAAACTATGGCTTTACCCGAATCGACAAGCTGCACCCTGCTTACATGTCAACGCATACTTGTGTGGAAAACGCGCTTGCTGAGGTGTGGAAGCAAGGCCGATTGCATGAGCGAATGCAGCGGGAGAAGTTACCGCTTTCTCGCAGAGCGTTGAACGGTAATAAAACTGTATAGCCCCCCTGTATCTGAATCCCTCCTTTTGCCTGTGGAGATCGGCGAGAGGAGGGCTTTCTAAATGCGCGCCATTTTTCAGAAAAGGGGGAACGCTCAGCGGACACTACGCAATCAATCTGATAGACATATAACATATCTAAAATTTGGCGCATTTTTGGCGCACAACCGTGCGCTAAATTGCCAAAAGTTACAAGAGGTTACAAAACGCACAACGTCACAAACCATTGAAATACAAGGCTTTCCGCAATTCTGCAAAAAGTT
>JAZOAV010000212.1:0-2975 GCA_045595645.1 Faecousia sp. | reverse complement strand
AAATCATTGTAGGGGAGGTTCATGAACCTCCCGCGCGGCTCAAAAGTTTCGTTTTCTTACATAATTTTTGGCGAATCCGAAACATTTCATAGGCGGGCGATTCATGAATCGCCCCTACGATACAGGTTCTTTGACACGCTCAGGCGAACACAGTTCGCCCCTTCGATTTCTAAAGAAAATGTTGCATTGTCGATGGTGCGGTGCGTATATGCGGTTTTTAGCGCGCGTCCGACTCCTGCGGCGTATCTGTATTCAACCATGCCGCATATTTTTCAACAGTGACAGCAATGTTCCGGCGCAGATCCCCATCGAAGGATGCCATCGTATCAGGGGTAACGATACATTCTCCCTTTGCGAAGCAACCGACCATCCAGTCGTTGATTGCGCCGCCGTAGTGGGAGGTATCTCGGTAATTGCTCAAATCGGAAATAAAATCCTGTCCCTGGAAATCATAGGTGCAGTAGCCGTACTCGTATGCCTTTTCTATCAAATAGTGTTTGACCTGTAGAGTGATATCCATACTGCTTTCCTTGGAATACCAATACAAACCGGAATAGGGCGGGAAGAAGAAATTGACTTCACCGGAAAACTGCTCAAGGGTCAGAAACAGTGCGTCAATGTTGCTCTTTGCGATCTCATAGGCGCGGGTCATATCCACTTCGGAAACCGCAAATTTTCCGCTGATATAGTTGTTCAGGGTGATTTCTTCCCCACAGGTGTAGTCGTCCTCCCAGTTGCCCAAGTTATCGATAGCCGTTTCAGAGCGCACACTTTCCGGCAGGGCCACATCCAGCCGGTTTGCCAATAACAAGGCAGAGCAAACAGGCAGGGAATAGAACCAAGCCTCGTGGGACAGCAAATACTGAAGGGTAGACAAAGGGCCTTGGGATATCAGGTAGGGAACATTTTGGCTCTCCGTGTCTTCCCGCATGAGGGTCTGAAGGTCAATGCAAAGGTAATAGCTCTCTGCCTTTCCGACGGAGTTTGCCAGCTCCAACAATTCTATCATTTCCAAAGCAGACAAGCCGCCCAGAGAAACATGCAGGGGCGACACATGCAACTCCTGTCGGAACAAGTCCATGTCAAAATTTTGGGACATTGAGGAACCGATCATCAAGGTGTCGTAGTCGTAATTCTTGATCAGGCCGCCGTTTGCATAGTTTGGGTTCACCAAATAGGTGTTGTCCCTGACCCGAAACTGAAAATACGGGTCCACAAAATACATCAACGCAGACATGAGTAGTAGGATCGCCAACAGCGCGGCCATCACGGAAACAATCCATTTGCGTGGCGACATCGTTTTTTTCACAGCGCATCCCCTTCCTTTAGAAATTGAAGTAAATAAATACACTTTGACGCGTCAGGCAAACCATGACCAAGCACAGAAGCACCGTAATAAAAACGGCGTTTTTCACCGTTGGACGGAATTGCTTCCATTTGTCGCGGCTGTTTTTGCACGCAAACACCACGCACAGAGCGACTGCAATCAGCCCGAGCACATAAGCATAGTCCACCACGGAGGGATAATTGATGACACCGTTGTGGGCCATGCCCGCAAGGTTGTTTAAGCCGAGCAGCTTGAAGTTGAACATATTCTGATACTGCACCATCGCCTGTTCAAAGCTCTCGGCTCTGAACAGCACCCACAAAAGATTTACTTCTATGAATGTGACAGCAATGCGGATCGCTTTGGGGATTTTCCTGAGCCAACGGTCAAAGATGCGCTCTATCACCGCAAGGACACCGTGCAAAACGCCCCATAAAACAAAGGTCCACGCCGCACCGTGCCACAGACCGCTGACCAAGAAGGTTAGGAACAGATTGATGCAGGTTCGCACCAAGCCCTTCTTGTTGCCGCCCAAAGGGATATAGATATAGGTTCTCAGGGCGCGGCCCAGCGTAATGTGCCATCTCTTCCAAAAATCGCGAATGCTTTCTGCGCGGTAAGGAGAAAGGAAGTTAAAGGGGATGTCGAAATTGAACAATTTTGCCAGACCCACAGCCATATCGGAATAGCCGGAAAAATCGAAATAGATTTGCAGGGTATAGCTGAGGGAAACGCACCATGCCGCCAGCCAGCCTAAGCTCTCTCCGCCGAAGCCGTTATTGACAAAAATGGCAAAGGTATCCGCGACTACCGCTTTTTTGAACATGCCGATGACAAAGAGGTAAAGACCGGAAGTAAAATGATTGACATTGAACCTCCGTAATGCCTCGTTCCGAAGCTGAGGAACCAGCTCGTTATACAGGACAATAGGTCCTGCAACAAGCTGAGGGAAAAAGGTAACAAACAGGCAGTAGGTAAGAAAATCCTCCACCGTTTCTTCCTTGCGGTATATGGAGATCAAAAAAGAAAGCTGTTGGAAGGTGAAAAAGCTGATGCCCAAAGGCAGAGCGATTTGCCTGACCAAAAAATCCATTCCTGTCAGCGCAGAAAGATTTTCAATGAAGAAATTGAAATATTTATAGTAACCCAGTAACGCGAGGTTAAATAATGCGCCGATAAACAGCAGAGCCTTTTTGTGCCGCTGTACCCCTTGCAGAGCGCGCGCCAAGCCATAGTTTACCACTACGGAGGCTATGATCAGCAACAAATATTTGGGATTATTTACAGAGTAAAAGAACAGGGAGGCAACGGTCAAAAACAGCCGTTGCAGCTTTGCGTTCTTGCATCGGGACAAACCAAAATACCCGATCAGAGTAATTGGTAAGAATAATAAGAGAAAGGGAAATGAACTAAAAACCATATAAATCTCCTCTCATCCAAACAACAAGCTTGGGAAAAGCGGTGCGTACTCCAAGTTTCCCCTTTTAAGGCAATGCTGTCAACTTAAGGAAGCTCTGATTAAATCGCCGAGAGCAATCGGCGAGAGATTTTGTTCCAAATTGAGGTTTGGAAAACGCAGGAATACTTTGTGTATTTCAAGTTTTTCAAACCGAAAAGTTGGGACAAAAGATTCGCTGAGTGCCGACGG
>JAZOAV010000211.1:0-2799 GCA_045595645.1 Faecousia sp. | reverse complement strand
TGTAGGGAATGACCTATGTGTCATTCCACAGAATATTCCTCAAAATATGCAATAGGGAACGGCACACAGGCCGTTCCCTACAGTTAGAATTTAATAAATATTCATTTTCGGGGCTGTTTCATTCATTTTGAGACAGCCCCTGGTTTTGTTTTTGTCCGTGGGAAGTTGAAAAGTTGTCTACTTTTCATTGAATAATAGTATTACTCCCCGCAAAATAAGTGCTGTATAGGTACCAACACATATAATTTACCGGGACACCTCTTTTGAAGTGTCCCGGTTTCATTTAGGGAAGTTCATAGCTTCTGCTCAGAGGCATACTCATACAGCGGGGGCCGCCGCGGCCACGGGACAGCTCGCCGCTGGGAATACGCAGGACGATGACGCCCTCCTCCTCCAGAATGCGGTTGGTTACATAGTTGCGGTCATAGGCAATGATCACGCCGGGACGCAGGCACAGGGCATTGGAGCCGTCGTTCCACTGCTCCCGCTGGGCTGCAATGCTGTCGCCGCCGCCGCAGCGGATGAGCTTCACCTGCTCCACACCGCAGGCTTCTGCCAAAATCTCCTCAGGAGTCTTGTCAAGCTCCCGCACATGCACGCCGTTGTTGGCTGCGGCCGTCAGCTCGAAGATGCGCAGAGGCTCCAAAATGGAGGGGTGAATCACAAACTTATCCCGATCCACCTGGGTCAGCACGGTATCCAGATGCATGAAGGCACGGCGGCTGGGAATGTCGAAGGCCAAAACCTTGCGGATTTGAGAGGCTTCGTCGGCAAAAATGTTGCGCGCCAAACGCTCGATGGCTTCGGGCATGGTGCGCTGGGAAATGCCCACGGCGATGGTATCGGCACTCAGGTTCAGAATATCGCCGCCCTCCAGAGAGAAGGGCTCGTTGGGCGTAAAGTAGAAGGGAACCTGTCCGGCATAGTCGGGATGGTAATGGAGGAAATAGTCAGAGTAGATGGTCTCCCGATTGCGGGTGGCAGAATACATGTGATGTAAAGAGACACCGCGGCCGATGGAAGCAAAGGGGTCACGGGTAAAATACAGGTTGGGAATGGGGTCCAGCACGAAATGGGTGGGGTCAGTGCGCAGAGAGGCCAGGGAACGGCTGGGCGGCAGAAGCAGCTCGTCAAAACGAACACCCGTCATGGTTTTCAGCACCATGGCATGGGTGGGCAGTGCCAAAAGCAGCTCCTTTAGGGGCTGGCTGTAGTTCTCGGACACGGCACCGCTGCGTCGAATAAAATCTTCTACAAAACGGGTGCGCAGGTCCGCGTCGCCCTCCAAAGTTTCTGCGGTCAGACGGGACAGATAGCGAACCTCTACCCCTTCCATCCGCAAAATCTCCGCAAAGCGGTCGTGCTCCTGCTGTGCACCTTTCAAATAGGGGATATCGTCAAAAAGCAGTCGTTCCAGAGAATTGGGTACCAACTGCTCCAATTCCTGGCCGGGGCGATGAAGCAGCACTTGCTGCAGAGTACCGATTTCACTTCGTACATTGATTGCCATGAGGTGTCCTCCTTTTTCTTTCCCATTACTATAACATGTTATAGGAAAAAAATCAACGAAAAATCGAAACAGAGGAGAAATATTATGTGATAATTGCCAATGATTTAGCATAAGTTGTGGCGATAGGGGGCATGACTATGGGAAATCGCTTTTCGACACTAAAATGCAAGGAAGTCGTCAATGTCTGTGACGGCTGTCGGCTGGGCTATGTGTGCGATGTGGAGGTGGATTGCTGTAGCGGACAGATTTGCAGCATCATTGTCCCCGGACACGCCAAAGCCTTCGGTTTGCTGGGTCGGCAGGAGGAATTTGTCATTCCGTGGAAGTGTATTCGCCAAATCGGTGACGACATCATTCTTGTCGAGGGGGATTTGGACAAATTCCGACTCCCCTGCGGAAAGAGGAGCTTTTTTTAGAAAAAAAGTTGGTTTTTTTGAAAATAATGCTTGCAAAATGAAAAACATTGGGTTATAATTGTACGGCGCAGAAATTCTGCGACATCAAACACACCTCACACCGTCGGATTTTCCGTCCCAGTGCCGCTTTCTGCGGTGGACGGGGGAGATGAGGGCGGTGGCGGTACAAACGAAAAGGAGATCACAAAATGGCAGTCGTATCCATGAAAGCCCTGCTGGAAGCAGGCGTCCACTTCGGTCACCAGACCCGTCGCTGGAACCCCAAGATGGCTCCCTACATCTACACGGAGCGCAATGGTATCTATATCATTGACCTGCAGAAGACCGTGAAGAAGGTTGAGGAAGCTTACAACTTCATCCGTGAAATCGCTGCAAACGGCGACAGCGTTCTCTTTGTCGGCACCAAGAAGCAGGCTCAGGACGCTATCCGTGAAGAGGCTCTGCGTGCGGATCAGTACTTCGTCAACGCTCGTTGGCTCGGCGGCATGCTCACCAACTTCAAGACCATGCGTACCCGTATCGACCGTCTGGCTCAGCTGCGCAAGATGCAGGAAGACGGCACCTTCGCAATGCTGCCCAAGAAGGAAGTTATCAAGCACGAAGGCGAAATCGAGAAGCTGGAAAAGTATCTCGGCGGCGTCAAGACCATGAAGAAGCTCCCCGGTGCTCTGTTCATCGTTGACCCCCGCAAGGAGCGCAACGCAATCGCAGAAGCCCGCAAGCTGCACATCCCCATCGTCGCTATCGTTGACACCAACTGCGATCCCGACGAGATCGACTATGTCATCCCCGGCAACGACGACGCTATCCGCGCCATCCGTCTCATCGTGGCTACCATGGCCAACGCTGTGCAGGAAGGCCGTCAGGGCGAGG
>JAZOAV010000210.1:0-12929 GCA_045595645.1 Faecousia sp. | reverse complement strand
AAAATGAATATTTATTAAATTCTAACTGTAGGGAACGGCCTGTGTGCCGTTCCCTATTGCATATTTTGAGGAATATTCTGTGGAATGACACATAGGTCATTCCCTACATATACATTTTGTGACAGCCCCTTCGAGCGTGTCAAAAAACCTGTATCGTAGCGCCTTGTAACATTTAAAACTTTATCCCAACCCGTAGCGCGCGGTGCCCTGAGCGAAGCGAAGAAATGCCCTTGGGGTGCATCCTTGACGCGCCTTTGCGCAGAAGTTTTAGTGTTAACATCGTAGTAGGGGCGATTCGTAAATCGCCCCTACTACCCTGTAACATTTAAAACTTGATGTTTGCTCATAGTGGGCGTACTCCCACGGCATCTGTTTTCCTATCGACAGCGCACCGCACCAAGCCCCCCTTTGAAGGGGGGACATAGGGGGGTTGGGAAAATGAATTGCAGCCTTACGGCAGCATGAATTGATTGCAGGCAATCATGAATTGGCTTCGCCGTGAATTGCGCTGCGGCGCAAAAGGCTGCAATTCAATTCATGGAGCGAAGCAAGAAATCATGATGCATCAGCATCAATTCATGACACAAAGTGTCAATTCATATCTTCTTAGATAGTGCCTGCATGGGCAACCCTCCGGCGCTTCGCGCCACTTGGAATAAGGAGCGATTGCCACCGGCAATCGGTTATCAGTATCGCTTCGCTACCCTTCAAAGGGAGGCCTATTAGATTCCCCCTTAAAAGGGGGACATTCGGAGTGCGACGATTATTATGAAATTTCACTCTTTTTTTCCCTTTGTTGCATGTTTTGCGACAATATCGGAAATCATATTTAATATAGGTATAAGGCTTGCTTTTTTTGCGGTTTTATGATATAATAAATTGAATTAGTATTGTAGAAAGGAGCCGTCTATGTATTCCAATGCCTATGTCTGGTCACGCGTCTTATCCTATCTGGAAAACCACTCTTCCTCCGTTGCCATCGCCTTTTTTGACGATGCAGACATCCTCGAGCTGTCGGATAAAAAGCTGGTCATTTTCTCCCCCACTTCCTTCCGAAAGGACATGCTGCAAAACCGCTACGGTGAGCTGATTCGGGAAGCCATGCGGGAGCAATTTCAGACGGATGTGGAGCTTGTCGTTTTGGACGAAACCGACCTGCCCAAGTATCAGGGTCAGGAAAACAAGAAGAAGAATTTTGTGGAATTCAATTCCCAGTACACCTTTGACACCTTCGTGGTCGGCTCCTCCAATCAGCATGCCTACTCCGCCGCCGAAGCGGTAGCCGAGGAGCGCACCATTGCCTACAATCCCCTGTTTTTATACGGACAATCGGGCTTGGGCAAGACCCATCTGCTCTACGCCATCGCCAATCGGATTCAGCAGAAGCACCCTGAATACAACATCGTCTACATACGAGGCGAGCAGTTCACCAACGAATTTATCGAGGCCGTGCGTACGGGTAAAAACTTTGAGTTCCGTGACAAGTACCGCAACGCTGACCTGTTTTTGATCGACGATATTCAGTTCATCGCCGGCAAGGATTCCACGCAGGAGGAATTCTTCCACACCTTCAATTCCCTGTACGAAAATCATCGGCAGATCGTTCTCACCTCTGACCGTGTGCCCAGCGATATGCTCAAATTGGAGGATCGTCTGCGCACCCGTTTTGAGTGGGGTCTGATCGTGGACATTCAGCCGCCGGATTACGAGACCCGCTATGCCATTATCAAGAACAAGGCCCTGTCCTTGGGTCTGTTCCTGCCGGAGGATGTGTGTGACTTCATCGCCCACAACATCACCAACAATGTGCGGCAGATCGAGGGCACGGTGAAGAAGATCAAGGCTTATCACGACTTGGAAAAGATGCCCCTGGATGTGCCCAATGTGACCCGTGCCATCGAGAATCTCTACAAGGGAAAGCTCCAAACTCTGCCCACGCCGGAGCTGATCATTTCCGAGGTCAGCCGCTTCTATTCCATTGACAAATCGGTGCTCTTGGGCACCCAGAAAAACAAGGGCACGGCAGAAGCCCGTCAGCTTGCCATGTACCTGATTCGGAAGATGACCAATCTCTCCTATCCCGATATCGCCAAGGAATTCGGCAAGAATCACACCACCGTGCTCCATGCCATCCGCTCCGTGGAAGAAAAGCTGGGCAACGCCTCCAACGGTTTGCAGGATAATATCCGCGATATTCAGGCGAATATTAACTCCCGTTTATAATTTATTCTTTATTCTCTATTCTTTATTCTTTATTCTTTTTTGCAGGCACTATCAAATTAGATTAAAGAATAAATAAGAAATAATAAAGAATAAATTTCGGGAGGCTGATAGCCTCCCCTACATTTTCAACAAACCTCCGTACCGTAGGGGCGGCAACCTGCCGCCCATGCAGGCACTTCCGAATCTGCACCATATCGATGGTGCATGCGGCGGGAGGCTGATAGCCTCCCCTACAGAGGTAATACGAAGGTTTTTGCCGAAATTCGACAGGTTGAGCTGTGCACAAGTCCTGTGCATATGTGCAAAACCAAGCTGTGCACAAGTCATTTTTCCAAAAATGCACACAAAGCCTGTGCATAAGCCCATTTTTCATGCACAGGGGGCTGTGAATTGCAAAGCCTTGCAAACACTGGGTTTTCAGGGGTTTTGCACATAAGTTTTTACTACTACTGTTACTACTATAATATATCCTTCCTTTCTCTTATAGAAAGGAAGTCGAAAGGGTTTTTGATATGAAGTTTAGCTGTGAAAAAGCGCTGCTGGTTTCTGCCATCTCTGTTGCCGCCCGTACGGTGGCGCAGAAAAGCACTATCCCCTGTCTGGAAGGCATTTTGCTGCGGGCGGGGATCGGTGTGCAGCTCACCGGCTTTAATCTGGAAACGGGCATTACCGTCAATGTGAGCGCGCAGGTTTCCGAAGCGGGTCTGTGCGTCATGCCCTCCCGTCTGTTCTTCGATATCATTCGGAAGCTTCCCGACGAGGAAGTGACCATTACCGTGGACGAGAAGCTGCAGGTCTCCATTCGCGGCGGCGCATCGTCCTTTAAAATCACGGCTATGGACGCCGAGGATTACCCCGACCTGCCCGATGTCAACTCCAATCGCGGCATTTACATGCCCCAGAGTGCCCTGCGGGAAATGATCGGCGGTACCATATTCTCCGTTTCCGAGAATCAGGCCCGTCCCATTCACACCGGCTGTCTGATCGAGGTGAAGGACGAGAGCATTACCATGGTTGCCGTGGATAATTCCCGTTTGGCGCGCCGCACCTGGCACAGCCCCGAACCCATCGGCCGCGAGCTGAAATTCGTGGTGCCTGCTACGGGTCTGCGTGAGGTGGAGAAGATCCTTGCCGACAGCGACGAGGAAATGCGCTTCACCCTTGGCGAGAAGCACATTCTCTTTGAAATCGGCGAGGCTACGCTGGTCTGCCGCATTTTGGAGGGTGAATTTATTGATTGGCGGCGTGTGGTGCCCACGGACAACGGCATCATTCTGACCGCCCGTGTGAACGATCTGATGGATTCCATCGAGCGTGTGGGTCTGATCATCAATGAAAAGATCAAGAGCCCTGTGCGCTGTGTATTTGGCGAAAATGTGGCGGATTTCCGCACGGTGAACACCATCGGCATGGCCCACGATACCTGCTCTGTAGCAGGTAACGGCAACGAGCTGGAAATCGGCTTCAACTGCCGCTATCTTCTGGATGCCCTGCGGGCGGTTCCCGCGGAGGAAGTCACCTTAGAGCTGAAAAACGGCCTGAGCCCCATCGTCTTTACCCCCGTGGACGACAAGAAGGACTTTGCCTATATGGTTCTTCCTGTGCGCCTGCGGTGAGGGCGAACGCCCTCATCGATATAAATCCCTTGCGGGATTTTCGATATGCGCCTTGCGCTCGATATGTGCTTCGCACTCGATATGCCCTGCGGGGCGTGAGGGATTGATATCATATCGAATCGCATAGCGATATATCGATTTTGCAACGCAAAAATATCGAGCCGCGTAGCGGCATATCGACAAAATGACAATAAATATCGTAGGGGCGATTCACGAATCGCCCGTGAATGCACCAGCGACAACGCAATCGTAGCGTGCGCGTTCCTACGCGCACTGGTACACAGAATCGGTATAGTACAAATTCGGAACTGCCTGCAAGGGCGATTCGTGAATCGCCCCTACGAAATTGCCTGCAAGGGACGGGAAACCAGTCCCCTACGACATGGAATTTGGAGGGCTTTTTATGAAAGTCAAAGTGCATCGTGTGAGCATCAACGAGGTTCCTGTGGTGATTTACACGGAATATATTAAGTTAGAGAGCTTCCTGAAGCTGGCCCATGCCGTGGATTCCGGCGGCGTGGCGAAAAATATCATTCAGGACGGCTTGGTTCGGGTCAACGGGGAAATTTGCACCATGCGCGGCAAAAAGCTCCGTCCCGGCGATAAGGCGGAATTTGGCGGCGTGTGCTATCGGGTTTGCGATGCAGCTCGATAGGATTTCTCTGCGGAGCTTCCGCAATTATGAAGATACGGTGGCGGAGTTTGTCCCGGGAGTGAACCTCATTGTGGGCTGCAATGCCAACGGCAAGACCAATCTATTAGAAGGAATTTCCTATTTATCCACGGGACACGCCTTCCGCACCCGTAAGGAGCAGGAATTGATCTCCTTCGGTGCGGAATTTGCAGAGCTGACGGCGCAGTTTTATTCCCAAGAGCGGGAACAGGAGCTGCGGGCAGTCCTCTTTTCGGGACGGCGGCCCCGTCAGCTTTGGCTGAATGGCGTGAAGCAGAAAACGGCGGCGGCTTTGGCAGGGCTTTTGCCCTCGGTGCTGTTCTGTCCCGAAGATCTGCTGGTACTGAAAAAGGGGGCTGCCCCGCGGCGGAAGCTCTTGGATACTCTGCTGTGTCAGCTTCGGCCCAATTACGGGGCGGCTTTGGCGGAGTACAACCGTCTCTTGGAGCAGAAATCCGCCATTTTGCGGGATCGCTACGAGCATCCCGATTTGCTGGCTGTCCTGCCGGAGTATAATGCCCGTATGGTGCAGTTGGGTGCCTTGCTCATCTCCTATCGGGCGCGCTGTTTGCAGGCCTTGGAGCAGGCGGCGGCGGCCTATCACAAGGAATTTTCGGGGGATAAGGAAAATCTGACGGTGCAGTATCACACTGTTTCCACCGTGGAAGATGCCTTTGCCTCCTTGGATACGCTGAGAGAGCGTTTGGCAGAGCATATGCACAGCCACGAGCGTGCGGAGCTGGAAAGCGGAAGCTGCTTGTCGGGCCCCCATAAGGATGATTTTGAAGCGGCCTTAAACGGCCTTCCCATGGCGGCCTACGCCTCCCAGGGACAGACTCGTACCGCCAGTATTTCCATAAAACTGGCAGAACGGGAGCTGCTGCGGCGGGACACAGGGGAAGAACCCCTCTTGCTTTTGGACGATGTGCTGTCGGAGCTGGATGCGGGGCGGCAGGATTTTGTGCTGAATCAGCTTCACAGCGGGCAGGTGTTTATTACCTGCTGTGAGACCGACCGTTGTACCCGCTTGGGCAGCGTTTTGCATATCGAAAACGGAAGGATCGTGTAATAGAAAATGAATTGCCTGTCGGCATGAATTGGCTACGCCATGATTTGCCTGCGGCATGAATTGCCCTGCGGGGCATAAAGGTTGATGGCAATTCAATTCATGGAGCGAAGCGAGAAATCATGATGCGTCAGCATCAATTCATGACACGAAGTGTCAATTCATCTATTCTTAGATGGTGCCTGCACGCAACCCCCCGGGCTTCGCCCACCCCCCTTAAAAAGGGGGGCATTGTAGGGGCGGCAATCTGCCGCCCGTGGCCGAACGCAGTTCGCCCTCGCGAAAGGATTGTTTCAACATGTATATTTCCATCGGCTCGGATTTTGCGGTGCGAAGTCGGAGCATAATCGGAATTTTTGATTTGGATAACAGCACCGTTTCCCGCCACAGCCGTAATTTTTTGGCGCAAGCGGAGGAGCGGGGCGAGGTGGTAGATGTGTCCGGCAGTCTGCCCAAGAGCTATATCCTGACGGAGGAATTCGGTATGCGGCGTGTCTATCTCAGCCAGTATTATTCCTCGGTTTTGGAGAAGCGTTTAGATTAAATGCACCGCACCAAGCCCCCCGATTTGCACTGCACCAAGCCCCCCTTTGAAGGGGGGGAGGGGGGGTGGAAATCGGAAGTGCCTGCACGGGCAACCCCCCGGGCTTCGCCCACCCCCCTTAAAAGGGGGGCATTCACGGGAGCATGGCACTAAGCCTCCCTTAAAAGGGGGGCATAATGGATGCGGCGATGATATGAATGCAGCACACAGGGGACGGTTCTCTGTGCCGGGGAACTTATGTGAATATTGAATGCACTTTGCACAGAGAACCGTCCCCTGTGCGGGAAGAAAACGGCGGGTGCCGTGGAATATCTTTGAAGGAGGACATACAATGTCCGAACAGCTCAACAACATGACAGAATATGATGCTTCCCAAATTCAGGTTTTGGAAGGCTTGGAGGCAGTGCGCAAGCGGCCGGGTATGTACATCGGCTCTACCTCCTCCAGCGGTTTGCATCATTTAGTCTATGAAATCGTAGA
Source organism: Faecousia sp. (assembly GCA_045595645.1). Taxonomy (GTDB): domain Bacteria; phylum Bacillota; class Clostridia; order Oscillospirales; family Oscillospiraceae; genus JAZOXB01. The sequence goes on along the minus strand of JAZOAV010000210.1, from coordinate 6,327 downwards.
CAATGCCATTGACGAGGCTCTTGCCGGCTTCTGTCACCATATTACCGTGACCATCAACGAGGGCAACAGCATCACCGTCACCGACGATGGCCGTGGTATCCCTGTGGACATTCAGGCACAGACGGGCCGTCCTGCCTTGGAGGTCGTCTACACCGTGCTCCATGCCGGCGGCAAGTTCGGCGGCGGCGGCTACAAGGTCTCCGGCGGCCTGCATGGCGTGGGTGCGTCCGTGGTCAACGCCCTGTCCGAGTGGCTGAAAGTAGAGGTACACAAGGAGGGCAAGATCTATCAGATGAAGTTTGCCCGTGGCAAGATCACCCAGGAAATGCGCATCATCGGCGACACGGACAAGCACGGCACCGTTGTCACCTTCAAGCCCGATCCTGAGATGTTCGACACCACGGAGTATGACTACGAAATTCTCCACACCCGTATGCGGGAGCAGGCGTTTTTGAATGCGGGTCTGTGCATCTCCATTGCCGACAAGCGCACCGAGGAAGGCAAGTCCGAGACCATGTGCTACGAGGGCGGTATTCGGGAGTTTGTCCGTTGGTACAACCGTCACAAGACGGATCTGCACAACGAGGTCATTTACATGGCGGGCACGAAAAACGAAGCCCAAGCGGAAATTGCCCTGCAATACACTGATTCTTTTAACGAGACTTTGGTGTCATTTGCCAACAACATCCACACCCCCGAGGGCGGTATGCACGAAACGGGCTTCAAAACCGCTCTGACCCGTGTGATGAACGCCTATGGCATGAAGGCGGGCATCATCAAGACCGATGCGGACAAGGTTTCGGGTGAGGACTGCCGCGAGGGTCTGACGGCTATCATTTCCGTCAAGCTGACCGATGCCCAGTTTGAGGGGCAGACCAAGGCGAAATTGGGCAACGCCTACATCCGTAGTCTGGTAGACAGCGTGGTGCAGGATCAGCTTGCCACCTATTTTGAAGAACACCCCACTGTGGCGCGTATCGTCTTAGAGAAGGCCATGACTGCCAACCGTGCCCGTGAAGCGGCACGCAAGGCAAGAGAACAGATTCGCCGCAAGACCGCTTTGGGCGGTGCGGCTATGCCCGATAAATTGCGCGATTGCAACGAAACCGACCCCACCCTGACGGAAATTTACATCGTCGAGGGTGATTCCGCAGGCGGCTCCGCAACCCAGGGACGGGATTCCCGTTTCCAGGCCATTTTGCCTCTGTGGGGCAAGATGCTCAATGTGGAAAAGGTGCGGGAGGATAAGGTCATCGGAAATGACAAGCTCCAGCCCGTCATTACCGCCCTCGGCGCGGGCATTGGCGAGGAATTTAATGTAGAAAAACTGCGCTATCACAAAATCGTCATTATGGCGGACGCGGATGTGGACGGAAGCCATATCCGCACCCTGATGCTCACCTTCTTCTTCCGCTATATGCGGCCGCTGATCGAGCATGGGTATGTGTATTCGGCCATGCCGCCCCTGTACAAGCTGACCCGTGGCAAGACCACCAGAATGGCCTTCTCCGACGAGGAGCGGGATCGGATTTCCGCAGAAATGCGTGCGGATAATCCCAATGCCAAGGTGGATATCGCGCGGTTTAAGGGCTTGGGCGAGATGAACCCCACGGAGCTGTGGGAAACCACCATGGACCCCGAGCGGCGCACCCTGAAGCGCATCGAGTTAGAGGATGCCATTAAGGCGGATCAGATTTTCAATCTGCTTATGGGAGAAAAGGTGGAACCGAGAAAGGAATTCATCGAAACCAATGCCCGATATGTGACGAATTTGGATTATTGATAAATTTTTAAATTTGCACCGCACCAAAGCCCCCCTTACAAGGGGGGTAGGGGGGTTGCCCAATTTATTATTTATTCTTTCTTCTTCATTCTTTATTCTTTATCGTAGGAATGATGGAATCGGTCGGTTTAAAGAATAAAGAATAAAGAATAGAGAATAGAGAAGAAAGAAAGCAACCCCCCGGCACTTCGTGCCACCCCCCTTACAAGGGGGGCATTTATGAGAGTGCAATATGAAACAAGGAGGAAATACCTTGGCACACAAGAAGGATTACAAGCCGGAGGACATTCGTTATCCGGATCAAGCGATTGTAACATCTGAGCTGGTACAGGAGATGACCACCAGTTACATGGATTATGCCATGTCGGTCATCATTGGCCGTGCCCTGCCTGATGTGCGGGATGGCTTAAAGCCCGTTCACCGTCGCATTTTATATGCCATGTACGAGGATAATCTCACCTCGGACAAGCCCTTTAAGAAGTCTGCCACCTGCGTCGGTGATGTGCTGGGTCGGTATCATCCCCACGGTGATGCCTCGGTTTACGACGCTTTGGTGCGCTTGGCGCAGGATTTTTCCATGCGCTACATGCTGGTGGACGGACACGGCAACTTCGGCTCTGTGGATGGCGACCCCCCTGCCGCTTATCGTTACACGGAGGCACGCCTTTCCAAAATCTCCAACGAAATGCTGCGGGATTTGCAAAAGGAGACGGTGGATTGGGATCCCAACTTCGACGAGACCCGCAAGGAGCCCCGTGTTTTGCCCAGCCGCTTCCCCAATTTGCTGGTGAACGGCTCGTCGGGCATTGCTGTCGGCATGGCCACCAACATCCCGCCCCACAACCTCACGGAGGTCATCAACGCCTGTCTGTGCGTGTTAGATAACCCCGAAGCGGGTCTGTATGAGCTGATGGAGCACATCACGGGCCCCGATTTCCCCACCAAGGGTCTGATTTTGGGTCGTGCGGGCATTCGCTCTGCCTATGCCACGGGCAAGGGCCGTATCACCATGCGGGCACGCACGGAAATTGAGGAATTCGGTCAGAACCGTCAGCGCATTATCGTGACCGAAATTCCCTATCAGGTCAATAAGCGGATGCTCATTAAGTCCATGGCGGATCAGGTGAACGAAAAGCGCTTAGAGGGCATTTCCGACATTCGGGACGAGTCCGACCGCAACGGTATGCGCATCGTCATTGAGCTGAAACGGGAGGCCAATGCACAGGTGGTGCTGAATCGCCTGTTTGCACAGACCTCCTTGCAGACCAATTTTGCCGTGAATATGCTGGCGTTGGTGAAGAATCAGAGCCAGCCCAAGGTGCTGTCCCTGCGTGAAATTATCGACGAATATTTGGCCCATCAGGAAGAAGTGGTCATTCGCCGCACCCGTTACGACCTGCGCAAGGCAGAGGAGCGTGCCCACCTGTTGCAGGGCTTGCTCATTGCCCAGGACAACATTGACGAGGTCATTCGCATCATCCGTTCCTCCTATGACAATGCCAAGGAGAATCTGATGGAGCGCTTTGGTCTGAGCGAAATTCAGGCGCAGGCCATTTTGGATATGCAGTTAAAGCGTCTGCAAGGTCTGGAAAAGGACAAGCTCTTGGCAGAATTCAACGAGCTGCAAGAGAGAATCGCTTATTACAAGCGGGTCTTGGAGGACATGGAGCTGGTAAAGTCCATCGTCAAGGAGGAATTGACCGCCATTCGGGATAAGTACGGTGACAAGCGTTACACGGAAATTCAGGATGTGGAGGACGAAATCGACGACGAGGATCTCATCGAGGAGGAGGACTGCTGTTATACCCTGTCTCATGCGGGTTATATGAAGCGTCTGCCTGTGGATACCTACCGTGCCCAGCGGCGCGGCGGCCGCGGCATTACGGGTCAGAGCTTGAAGGAAGAAGATTCCATTAAGAACCTCTTTATCGCCTCCACCCATGACCAGCTTTTGTTCTTCACCAACTTAGGCCGCGTCCATCGGAAGAAGGGCTACCTGATTCCCGAGGCGGGCCGTACCGCCCGTGGCACGAATATTGTCAATATTCTGCCTCTGGAAACGGGGGAAACGGTCACGGCCATGCTTCTGACCCGTGAATTCCCCGAAAATGAGTATATTATGATGGCGACCCGCAAGGGCACCGTGAAGCGGATGCAGTTCTCCGAGCTGTACACCGCCCGCAAGGCGGGCATTCGGGTACTGACCTTGGACGAGGACGACGAGTTGATTGCCGTTATGCGCACTACGGGCGACGACAAGATTCTCCTTGCCACCCGTCAGGGCATGGCCATTTGCTTCCACGAGGAGGATGTGCGCTGTATGGGCCGTGCGGCCGCAGGCGTGCGGGGCATTTCCCTGCGTGAAGACGACTGCGTGATTGGTGCGGCTGTGGCAGAAATCGACAAGACCCTGCTCACCGTGACGGAGAAGGGCTACGGCAAGCGTACCCCCGTGGAGCACTACCTGCGGCAGGGCGAGGTGCAGAAGCGCGGTGGTATCGGTCGGAAGAACTATCGTTTGACAGAAAAAACAGGCCCCGCCGTGGCTGCTGCCGTGGTGGATGCCTCTCAGGATATTCTGCTGATGGAGTCGGGCGGTGTGGTACTGCGTACCCCTGCCGAGGACATCGGTGTGTACGGTCGTGACACCCAGGGTGTCATTCTCATGCGCATTGAGAAGGATAACCGCCTCATTGCCATGCAGACCACGGAGCATACAGAGGAGACATAAACATGGAAGAAATCCAACGCGATGAACCCCTTTTTATCGTCGATACCCATATCGACATTCAGTTTCAGGAGGAGGCCAGCAGAACCGTCGTAGGCAAGGCACCCTTGGTGATGAATATCATCCTGTACTCCCTTTTCGGCCTGAGCTTTGTGTGGCTGGCATTGGATGCCTTCCTCAACGGAAATTTGGCGAAAAATGCTGTTTTGCTGATTCTCATTCCCGTGGTGCTGATCTACACCTTCCTCAACCGCAAGAGCGGCCCGAAAAAGGCTCTCAAGCGTTGGGAAAACGGTCTGATTCAGCGTTTCGGCACCAATGCCCTGCATCTGACCACGGAATTTTATCCTCATTCTCTGGCACAGACCATGAAGGAGGACGGCAGCTTGGTGACGGAGGGCTACTCCGCCATTTCAGAGGTCAAGGAGTCGGCAAACCTGTTTTTACTGCGTTATAACAAGCAGAGCTATTTCTTTGTCTACAAGTACGGCTTCCAAAAGGGCACGGTAGACGAGTTCAGACGCTTTATCAACGAGCGGATAGGAGGCAAGTAAGATGGCCTTTTTCCTCAATCGCAGAAATGTGGAAACCAAGACCCTTGGTATTTATATCCACATTCCCTTTTGCAAAAGCAAGTGCGAATATTGTGATTTTTACTCTCTCAGCGGCGCACGGGACGGCAAGCAGGTGGATCACTATTTGCAGGCCCTTGCTGACCACATGGCAGAGGCGGGCAAGCTGTGCCCTGACCATATCGTAGATACGGTCTATTTTGGCGGCGGCACGCCCAGCTTCTTCGGCGCGGAGAAATTAGACAAAATTTTGGACGAGGTACAGCGGAGCTTCCGCCTTGGCCCCGATCCTGAAATTACCCTGGAGGCGAACCCCGACAGCGTGTCGGAGGCCTCCCTGAAACGCCTGATTCGTGCGGGCTTTAACCGCATTTCCATCGGTGTCCAGTCAGACGACGATGCAATTTTGTCCCGTTTGGGTCGTCCCCATACCTACGAAATGGCTGTGAAGGCCATGCAGGCGGCAAGAGCGGCAGGCTTTGCCAATATTTCCCTCGACCTGATGTACGGTCTGCCATCCCAAACCCTGACAGGCTGGATTGAAACCCTGCATAATGTGGTCAAGCTCCGTCCCGAGCATCTGTCCTGCTACGCTTTGAAGGTGGAGGAGCATACTCCTCTGTGGCGGTATCGGGATACGGTGGATCTGCCCAACGATGATACCCAGGCGGATATGTACTTAGCCGCTTGCGAGCAGTTGGCAAATTTGGGCTACGAGCACTACGAAATTTCCAATTTCTCCAAGATTGGCTTTACCTCCCGCCATAACATGAAATACTGGACAGGCGGAGAATACTTAGGCTTCGGCCCTTCGGCGGCCTCGGATTTCGGCGGCAAGCGATTCACCATTATGCGGGATCTGAAGGGTTATAACGAGGGCATCGCCAAGAAATTGCAGGTGCTCAGCGAATGCGAGAGCATCGCCCCGCGGGAACGGGCAGGAGAATATCTCATGCTGCGCCTGCGCACCTATCAGGGTATCAACGGCAGGGAGTACGAAAAGCGGTTCCTGCTGCCCTTCGAGCCCTTGGAGGCACGCTTGCGCAAGCTGGAAGAACACGGCTATGCGGCAGAGCAGAACGGCAACTGGCGCCTCACCGACCGCGGCTGGCTCGTCTCCAATAATATCATCCTCCAGCTCCAGGAGGAACAGGAACGCTCCAAACCCATCACCCGCAGCACCCGTAAAGGATAATCCCTGTGTTAACACACCGCACCTGTAGGGGCGGCAATCTGCCGCCCGC
>JAZOAV010000209.1:0-4882 GCA_045595645.1 Faecousia sp. | reverse complement strand
CGTAAGCAGCGTTGATCTCCTTCATCTTCTCCTGCGCCAAATCTGCCAGAGGATTATCCGTATATCTGTCGGGATGGTACTTCCGCACCAGCTCTTTATATGCTTTTTTGATTTCCTCCTCCGATGCACCGTGAGGCACACCCAAGACTTCATAGGGATCCTTCATGTCGTCTTCCTCTCTTACGGAAGCTCCCCTCAGCCACGCTGTACAGCACGGCAGGAAAGCCATAATAAATCATATTCTCCAAAACCTCTCTATCAGGCAAAGGCGGCAGCAACTCCAACGCGGAAGCTGCCATACTGATAGAGCCTTCTATACTGTCTATCAGCGCAGCTTTATCCTCGTCTGACAGGCTTCCATTTTCTAAAGCATAGCGGTAACGCAGGGGGTTGTAGCTGTTTGCCACCACATCCTTGGGCAAATCCTCTAAGGCATCCACCAAATACAGATATCGTCCGACATGGTACAGCAACAGCTCCGTAATACGCCGTTCCTTTTCCTCTGTCAGTGGCTCTGTGCAGTTGCGAAGCAGAGCGGCAAAAGCATCGGCACTGCGATCGATGCTGGCACATTTCGCCTGTTCCAGTGTCGCTAAATGCTCCAGCTGTTCGGCAAAGAGGCTGTCTGCCGCAGGTCTGCGTGCTTTGGCTTTTTTGTAGGCTCTTCCGTAGAAGCTCAGAGCCAAATCCGCTCCCCGCCGTTTCCAAAAGCGACCGTCCCGCTTTGCATCCCGCAGCTTCCAATAAGACAGCAGTACGGTCAAGTCTGCCGCATACTCCATTGCCTCATCTACAGGCAAGCACTGCTTCTTTTTGACACATCTCGCAGGGCAAAAACAGGCACAGGCGGGCTTGGCCTCCCCTCTTGCAAGAAGGAAGTATAAAAATGTCATATCGTAGTTGACGAGAAACCGCGCCCGAAAGCCGTAACGCTGCTGCAAACAGCGGCACAAACCACAGTAGGCTGCACGATAACGATCCTGCGCCACTTGGCTGAGCTTGTCCCGTCGGGGCAATACATATCCGAACATTATTCCGTCGTTTCCTCGCCGGTCTCCGGCTGTCGTTCCACAACCTGCACAGAATACTCACCAAACACACCACACTCAGTGGAATTAGGCACAGAAACCTTCAAAGCCACGGTCTTGGTCGCGGGGTCATAGCCTCCCGTCATATCCGCCGAGAGCTTAAAAGATCCCACTGTCAGATCATAGACCTTGGAAAGCGGCCCACGGACAACAACGGAAATATTGGAAGTACCGAAATCCAACAACGGGTTATCGTTCAAACGCTCGATCCGAGCACAGGGAATGGTAATTCTTCTGCTGTACACACCGACCAAGGTCACAGTAATCGTCACCGATTGCTGCTCGGCACGATTGCTCACGCCGGCAGGCAGTTCCGGGGTCACCGTGGTAGTGAAGCTCGTTTCCACCTTAGACAGGTCGATTTCCTTAATAATCAGCGTATCCAAATCCGCCAGTGCTTCCTCGCTGCCGGTCACACCGATGATAGGAGGATCGATGGTGCATTTCACATTATTTGCATTGACACCGTTGCAATATATCAGATTCGCCTTCAACTCCACCTGTTTGTAGCACAGCACAGGAACCTTTACCTGAATGCTATCCACATCCACCGTCACATACTCACTCAGACTCAGCACATCACCGTTGGCATTGAGCAGCTCATAGCTCAGCTCACTGGCCAGTGTCTGCTTAGCACCATTCAAATCCACGCGGACACGCGCCTTTGTAATGGCCTCTACTTCCTCAGCAGGGCCGCTGACACTGATGCTGTCCCGACCCAAAATGGCAGGATCGCGGATATAGCCCTCGGCAGGCGTGCCCAAATATTCCACCTCTACCGGAATAGAAGGCCGCAGCATAACCTCGCTGACCTTTATTGTGATTTTATTAGAGCTGGAATTCACCAGCTTGATATCACCGGAAGCCACGGAAGCCGGTGGATCCAGCTTCCAGCTCACCTCAAAAATGCCCGCTCCGTCAATGTTACTCACATCCGCCGTAGCTTCCAAAGAGGTGCTGCTCAATTCCTTCAAATCGGAGCGGCGGCCGGAGACCTCCACATCCACAAACTGCTCCTCTCCGCCTGTAATCATCAGGTTGCGCATGAGCAGCTCATTGCTTCCCACCAAACGCACTCGCACATCGGAAATGGATGCCACATCGTTAGGATTCACAATGGTAACGGCATAAACCCACATTCCGATGGATACGAGCAGTGCCAGCAGGAAAGCCAAAATTTTATGCCTCTGCATCCGTGTCATCATTCTTATCCATCCATTTCTTCCACATCTGCCTCAGTCCTCTACGGGAGGCTTCATCTGTTTCTGAGACAAGTTCCTTATGCAATAGCTTCTTCAAAGTTTGCGGAGCCAAATGTCGCTTGAGCATTCCATCCATGGCCACAGAGATGGTACCGGTCTCCTCAGAAACCACCACGACCACCGCATCCTTAACCTCACTGATACCAATCGCCGCCCGATGGCGGGTACCCAAATCAGAGCTGATATTCCGATTCTGGGTCAGAGGCAGCACACAGCCGGCTGCCGCAACACGCTCATTCCGAATCAAAACCGCGCCGTCATGGAGCGCAGCTTTGGTAAAGAACAGGTTCCGCAGCAGCTCACTGCTTACCCGTGCATCGATTTCTGTACCGCTTTTCTGATACTCCATCAGAGTATCCTTTCTCTCCATGACGATGAGTGCGCCGGTACGCTCTCGGGACAATACCTCACAGGCCTGCACCGTCTGAGAGATGACCCGTTCCATGTCCCGCTCCTCTTCCCTGAAGCTCACCAGCTCCCGCATAGAGCGGCCGCCCAGCTTCTCCAGAATTCGCCGCAGCTCCGGCTGAAACATGATGATCAGCGCGATGATACCGATTTCCAGCACGGTTTCCAGCAGGTAGTTCATCAGGTACATATTCAGCACCTTGGTCAGCACATACAAAAGTAGAATGAAGCCGATGCCCTTGACGATACGCGCCGCACCTGTGGAGCGAATCATCTGGAAGGCACCGTACAAAAGCAGGGCAACCACCAGAATATCCACGATATCCATAGGCTTCAGTGTAGGCAGCATGGAAACGACATCCCGAAAAAAATCTATTATGGTGTTCATAGGCAATACTCCGCTGATTCTATTATTAGACAATTATATCCGATTTCGTCTTTAATAGCAAGGGGGAAAACAAAGCTTTTTACACTTTGGCAAAGACTTTTTTACATATTTCCACCAAACGCTTCACCTCCTGGCGGGTATTGAAGGCAGAAAAGCTCAAACGGAGGGTTCCCTCGCGAAGGGTGCCGCCACTTTCGTGAGCCAGGGGCGCGCAATGCAAACCCGCACGCACAGCCACATCCCGCTGCGCCAGCTTGTGCGCCAGTTCCTCACAATCCCTTCCTTGTACCGTCAGAGACAACACACCGCTCTGTCCATCCCCCGCGAAAAGATGCAGTCCCTCCACCGCTGATAGCCCCTGTACCACATCTGACAAAAGCTGCCGCTCATGTCGCAGAATACGCTGGGGTGTACGCCTTTCCACAAAGCGTAGACCTTCCAAAAGTCCGGCAATGCCGCAGACATTATGGGTGCCCGCCTCCAATCGGTCAGGCAGAAAGTCGGGCATGGTGGGCAACAGAGAATCTCCGCCTGTGCCACCATAGAGCAGCGGCTCTCCACCCGCAGCGCAGAGCAAAATCCCCGTCCCCTGTGGGCCATACAGCCCCTTGTGTCCCGGCATGGCAATAAATGCCGCTCCGCTATCTCTCAGAGATACGGGCAAGGTTCCCGCCGCCTGAGATGCGTCCAAAATCAACGGCACTCCATAACTGCGGCACAGCTTTGCAAGCTCCTTGGTAGGCAGGACATAGCCAAAGACATTGGAACAACAGTTGCACACCACCAGCTCCACACCTTCGGACAACGCCTCTGCAAAGTCCCGCAGACAGCCTTCCGCATCGAAAAGGCTTCTTCCTGCTATGCGAAGGTCTACCCGCAACGCCCGCAGAGTACGGAGCACCGCATTGTGCTCAAAACCGGAGCAAACCACCCGCATCCCGGGTCTGCATAGGCTGTGCAGTGCCAAATTCAGCCCATGGGTCGCATTCATGGTGAATACAACCTGCTCCGCTTCCGCTCCAAACAGCCGTCCCGCAGTCTCCCGACAGGCAAAGACCGTCTCTGCCGCCTCCATAGCCGCCCGATGGCCGCTTCGTCCCACACTTGCACAACGCCGCAATGCTCTCAGCATAGCCTGCCCCACCTGAGGCGGTTTTTGCAATGTGGTAGCCGCACTGTCAAAATACATTTCGTTTTACCTCCTCCCAAAGCGTTCCGTCCTTGCGAAACAGGCGTTCATATCCCTCGTCCGTCAAAACTGCCCGTGCAGGCTCCCATTCCGACTCCCGTAAGCGTATACTGTAACCACAGCCCTTTTTTCGCAGCTCAGCGGGAGTGCGCAGTAAGTGCGGGTTCATCCCCGCTTTTTTTAACCGCTTCTCCGCCTCCATGGCTTTCGTCACGGAACGAAAGGTAAAATAATAATCCTTCATGGCTCTCCCCTCCCACAGCATTGTATGGACCATCGACGGATTTTGACACATTTTTCAGCAATCGTAAAACTTCATAGAATCTTAATAACTTCACCGTTGATATCTTAATATTTCAGCGGTAAAATAGCACCATAGACAGCGAGTTGTTTTCTTTCTCCTTTTTTCTTTCTTTTTTCATTTTCCCCTCTTTTCTTTTTTCGGAAACCGCAGGTAAGTTCCCCGCTTACCTGCGGTTTTCTGTGCACAAAAAAGGGGGATGCAAAATAGCATCCAAGGCGACGGCGGGAGCAAGCCCCCCACCCT
>JAZOAV010000208.1:0-12823 GCA_045595645.1 Faecousia sp. | reverse complement strand
CATCGTCAACTTCCTGTTTAATGTATAATAAGACATCCGCCTGCGGCAAGCAGGCGGATGTTTGCATTATCGTATTTGTTCGCAGGGGACGATGCCTACATCGTCCTGTGTGGGAACTACCAAATTTGTATAGATTTGGTTATGCGTACTGTCTACCGCTTCGCGGTTTGGGGCGATGTGGGCATCGACCCCTACGAGGAGAGGCGGTGAACAGCTCGTAAAATCAGAGGTACATTACAAGGAATTTTGCGACCAGGACGACGATGACCAGTGCCACGGGGTAGGTGGCGGCATAGGCGGCGGCGACATCGTCGGTGCCGGCGGTGGCGATGAGAGTGCCCAGTGCGGGAGTGCTGGTCATGCCGCCGGTGATGGAGCCGAGGTTATTGAAGATGCTCAGCTTGAAGACATAGCGGCCCAGCACATAGCCCAGAATCATGGGAATAAGGGTCATGATTGCGCCATAAATAAAGTAGGAGACCTTTACACAGCGGACGAAATTCACGCCGCCGGGAACACCTGCGCCGATGAGGAAGAGCATCAGGCCCAGCTCACGGAAGAAATTCAGGGAGGGCTTGCTTACCCGCAGGTCAACGCAGCCCAGGTGGCCGAAGTGACCGACGATGAGACCGGCTACCAAGATACCGCCGGAGGAGCCCAGGGAGAAGTTAATGCCGGGGATTTTGATGCTGCCCAAGAGCAGACCGAACACCACAGTGAGAACCAGAGGGAAGAAGTCTAAAGAGTCCATCTTCCGCAGCTTGCGGTCGAGGCCCTTCTGAGCAGCGGTGCTGATGGAAACGAACTTTTTGCGCTCGGCTTCAATGTCCGTATGTAAGAGCTTGGGCATAAGCTGCACGAAGAGTACAACGCCCAATACGCCGAAGAGATAGGCAATGCCATAGCCTGCCGTGACTGTGTCGGGATTGCTTGCCGCATCCTTGGCAGCGGACAGACCGGGAGTGCTGGTGAGCGCACCGGTGAGCAGACCCACGACCATATCCATGTCCACGCCGCCTACGAGGCAGATGGCCACAGCGGTGGCACCGCCGACGAGAATAATTACAACACCCATGACGACATAGCTCAGGGTCTTGCGGTTAAAATTACGGAAGAACTTGGGGCCGGCAATCAGACCCACCGCAGAAACAAAGAGGGCAGTTCCGATGTTGGACAGGAAGGAATACATGGGCTTGACAGTTTCTTCATTAAACAGTACAATGGTTTTGCCGCCGACTTCAAAAGAGCCGACCTGATCGGCCAGAATGCCAAAGGCCAACGCCACCATCAGAACACCTGCGGTGCCCAAGGAAATTCCCTTGATTTGGATGCCGCCCAGCAAGTAGCCGAGAGCGGCGATGCAGAACACGAAAAACAACGTGGTCAGCAGGGAAGCACACAGGCCTCCAAAGTACACAGACATACGCACCTCCGTGGGCCATTGGCCCGCACACATAAAAATTTGCGGAAAAAACCGCAAGACATATTATATATATGTATTTTCGAGAATGCAAGCCCTTTTGACAAAAGATGTGAAAATTTGACAGAAGGAAAAAGAATGCGGGGGAGCGGGCGGAAGATGCGGAAAATGACAGAAAATGGGGCTGTTTTGGAGGTGAATTCTCGGAGAAATAGGCCGGTTTTTGTTATTTTTGGCAATTTTAACAAAATAAACAGTTTTTTATAAAGAGGGATGCATGATTTTTTGGTGATTCTGCCAAGCGATTTTTGTTGACAAAATGATTGAAAAGGTATATTATTATAGAGTAAATTTGGGTACATAGGTATTCGTATGACCATCTGTGATATCTGCCTCTGCGGTACCGTTCAAACCTGCGGAGAGGATATAAAACAACCACCAAGAAAATAAGGAGGAAAATCAAGAATGAAGAAACTCATCGCACTGCTTCTGTCTGTTGCTATGGTTGCTTGCCTGTTCGTAGGCTGCGCCAAGGACGACACCGACCCCACCACCACTGAGCCCACCTCTCAGACCACCGCTGCTCCTGTGGAAATCGACACCAATGTCACCACCGCTTCCACCGAAGCTCCCAAGGAACCCGTTACCCTGCGCTTCTGGCAGGCAGGCGGCGACACTGTCGGCGCTTCCTCTGTCATGCGTCTCCTGCTCGACAAGTTCGAGATGATGTACCCCTGGATCACTGTTGAGTATCAGGCTATTCCCTGGTCCTCCGATCCCCACACTCAGTTCCAGGTAGCTCTGGCTGCTAACGACTGCGCTGACGTTCTGGTTCTGGGCTCCCCCCTGGACTTCCAGCTGGCTGGCGAAGGCAAGCTGATGCCCCTGGACGATCTGCTGAGCGAAGAAGTTCTGGCTGACATCTCTGACGTTCTGAAGTCCGAGTGCCAGTACATCGGCTCCGCTAACCCCGACATGTACGGCAAGATGATGTCCGTGCCTCTGTACGGCGGCACCCGTTGCTACCTGTACAACACCGCTATTTTCGATCATTTCGGCGTTGAGTACCCCACCGAGGGCATGAGCCACGCTGACCTGCTCGAGATGGCTAAGAAGCTGACCGGCGAGATGAACGGCAAGCAGGTCTATGGCTACGGCACCCGTGCTACCACTTCCGAGCAGTATCTGCACTTTGCTTGGAACTACGGCGCAAAGCTGATCAACACTGAAGACATGACCCCCGGCACTGACTCCGAAGGCTGGAAGAAGGGCATGGAAGACTACATGGCATTCTACAATGCTGGCGTTTGCCCCGAAGGCTCCGGCGCTATGGACGCTACCACCCTGCTGAACATGTTCATCAACGGTGAAATCGCAATGTTCCTGTCCGCTGTTGACTACGCTCCCACCATCAAGGCTGAGTGGGCCAAGGAAGAGAGCCCCTTCGCTCCCGAAAACCTGGCTGTTGCTCCTCTGATCGGCGAGACCTATTCCACCACCTACACCGGTGCTGACGTTCTGGCTGTTAACGCTGCTGCTGTTAACGTCGAAGCTACCAGCCTGCTGGTTAACTACCTGATGGGTGCTGAGGCTCAGGCTACCTACTGCAAGAACGTAGGCTTCTTCCCCGGCGTTATGTCCGCTGCTGCAGATCCCTTCTTCTCTGAGGATCCCATCCAGGCTGGCTATGCTAAGTCCATGGAAGGCTGCCACTTCTTCGGCAACTTCGGCGTTCCCGGCGTTGGCACCATCCTGAAGGCTAACACTCAGGAACTGATCAATGGCAACATCACCATCGAACAGTGGCAGGAGAATGTCACTGCTGAGATCAACGCTAAGATCGTTGAGATGCAGGCAGGCTAATTCTCAGGCAAAACTAAATGACTATGCCATCTCCATTGTAATACGGAGGGCATGATCTGACGCAAAACCGTGCGGTGCCGTCTCGCGGAAATCCGCGGTACGGCACCGCCTTTGCCGCTTTGTATACAAAATTTTAACCAAGGAGATGAGTCTATGATCGTTGCAAGTCGGAGAGAGAAAGCTGCTTATTATCTCTATCTGATTCCCGCTTTCACTGTTTTCGCAATTTTTATCTTCTGGCCCACCATTCAATCCTTCTATCTGTCTCTGTGCAGATACAGTATGTCCAGCTTTAATGAAGCCAAATATGTTGGGTTCTTTCACTACAAGTTCCTCTTTACTGTTGACCCCCATTTTTGGGAAATTATGAAAAATACTGCGGTCTATACCCTGATCACAGTTCCTGTGGAGCTGGCTTGCGGCCTGCTTTTGGCAATGGCTGTACATAGCAAGCTGCTCAAGCGCACCAATTTCTATAAAGTTGCTTATTACATCCCTTATGTTTCTTCCATGGTTGCTGTTTCTCTGGTATTCAAGCTCCTGTTTGCTGCCGGCGGCTCCGTTGACCAGATCCTGTCTGATTGGGGTCTGTCCAAGGCAGGTCTCCTGTCTGACAGCACCGGTGCTATGGCCATCGTCATTCTGCTGTCTGTCTGGAAGAGCGTAGGTTATGTTATGATTATTTATCTCGGCGGCCTGTGTGCTATTTCCGATGATATCTACGAGGCGGTTTCTTTGGACCGCATCAGCCCCTGGAAGAAGCTCACCAAGATCACTCTGCCCCTGCTCAAGCCCACGACCTTCTTCTTGCTGACCACGGAAACGATTTCCTGCTTCCAGGTCTTTACTCCCGTTAATGTTATGACCGGCGGCGGCCCCGGCTATTCCACCACCACCCTGATCACTCTGCTCTATAATGACGGTATCAAGGACGGTAACATGGGTAAGGCCAGCGCCATTGCTGTTATCATCTTCGTTATTCTGTCGATCATGACGGTCATTCAGAAGAAGATGACTGCTGATGATTAAGGAGGGAATACCATGTCGATAAAAGCATTAGCTGCAAACAAAAAGGCACGGACTCTCCATGTCCGTAAGGCAGATCGTGCGAAGGCAATCGCTCTGCACACGGTGCTCATCATCTTGGCGGTTATTATGCTGACACCGCTGGTGTGGATGCTGGCAACGGCTCTTAGCCCCAATTCCACCCGTCCTCCCACAAGCTTACTCCCCACAAATCTGACCTTCAATAACTTTATTGAAGGCTGGGACTACCCCTCCAAGGTGCAGGTTGGCACCACTGCAACCATGGGTACCTTCATTATGAACAGTGCCATTACTACGGTTGCTATCGTAATTTTCGGCATCCTGTTCGATTCCCTGGCTGCCTATGTTCTTGCGTTCAAGGAATTCCCCGGCAAGAATCTGTGCGTGTTCCTGGCTTTGGCCACGCTGATGATTCCTTCCTACATCACTCTGGTTCCTCAGTTCCTGATCATTGCCGATTGGGGCTGGATGAACACCTATTGGGCACTGATCATTCCCTTCCTTGGTTCCGGTATGGGCATCAGCCTGTTCCGCTCTGCCTTCCTCGGCGTATCGAAAGAGCTGGTGGAAAGTGCTAAAATTGACGGTGCCTCTGACCTGCGTATCTACTCCACCATCGTCATGCCCTTGGCAAAGTCCACCATTGCTACCATGACGATTCTGAAGGGCATGTGGTCCTGGAACCAGTACCTGTGGCCCCTTATCGTCTGCAACAAGACCGACATGATGACCATTCAGGTTGCACTGGACCTCTTCAAGGGCCGTGCGGTTAACGAGTGGGGTTATCTCTGCGCCGGTATGACCATTTCTATTCTGCCCCTGCTCCTGCTGTTCCTGTTCTGCCAGAAGTTCTTCATTGGCGGTGTTCAGGCCGGTGCGGTTAAGGGCTAAAGAAGGTTGAATTTTATGAGTCTTTTCATCGGATATGACGGAGGCGGCACAAAAACCGCCTGCGTCATAACGGACGACAAGGGCCGCCTGCTTGGAACGGGCATTGGCGGCCCTTCCAATTATTTATACTGCGGTAAAGAGCTGGCCGCCGCCTCTGTGAAGGATGCCACCGAGCAAGCCTTCCGTCAGGCGGGTTTGGAGCCCCAGCCCTTTGAAGCCGCATACATGGCATCTGCCGCTATCCTTTTGGGACACGGCGATAGCCATGTTCCGTTCTTCTCCACCTGCATCGATGCGAAACAGGTGCTTTGTGAAAGTGATATTTATCCCATTTGGTATGGCTCCGTGGGAACGGCACCTGCGGCAGTCTCGATTGCCGGCACCGGTGCCTTAACTTATATCTGCAGTGATAAGGGCTTTACCCGTGTCAGCGGATGGGGCCCCCTCTTGGGTGACGAAGGCTCCGGCTACGATTTGGCATTGCGTGCCTTGCGTACGGCTTGCCGTATGTACGATGGCCGTGTTGCCATGGACGAGCTGTTCCTCAAGGGCATTTTTGGCCACTATGAGGCAGAAACGCCCTTCCAGATTTTACGGGCCCTGCGGGATGACGACACCCGAAGCAAAGTTGCTTCCTGCGCTCGTGTGGTCTTTGGCCTGTATGAGCAGGGAAGTCCCACGGCAAAGGCACTGATGGAAGAAACGGCTGACGAAATCGTCCTTGCGGTTTGCACGGCGGCCCTGAATTCCGAGTGCCCCAAGCCTCTGCCTGTCGTTTTCTCCGGAAGTCTGGTGCAGGCTGACCGCGCCCTCTATCCCTTGCTGCAGGAACGCTTGCTCAAGGAAGGCTCTCCCATTTGCTCCGTGCATACCCTGCAGGTTCATCCCGCAGTAGCTTCTGCCGCCTTAGCCCTCCACGCTGCGGGTCTTGAGGAGGCTGCTATGATGCTGTTGGAGAACAGCAAGGGGGTGGCGATTTGAGAGCCGGTTTTGCAAAGCGCAATATCACACCGCAGAAGTCCATGCCCATGGCCGGCTTTGACCGTCGCAAGGATCCTTCCGACGGTACCTTGGACGAGCTGTTTGTGTCTGTCTTAGCCTTGGAGGATGGGGAAGGGAAGTGCTTCCTTGCCTGCTCCTTCGATTTGCTGGGGGTAGACTCTCAGCTCTGCGCCAAGGTGCGTGAAGCTGTTTGCGACACCTGCCCTGTGACGGAGGATCGCATTTGGGTCAGCTCTACCCATACCCACAGTGGCCCCTCCGGCATTTACCATGGGGGCGCTACCTATGATGCGGATTATGTAAG
This sequence comes from Faecousia sp., assembly GCA_045595645.1. GTDB lineage: Bacteria > Bacillota > Clostridia > Oscillospirales > Oscillospiraceae > JAZOXB01. The sequence goes on along the minus strand of JAZOAV010000208.1, from coordinate 6,296 downwards.
TCATGTGTGCGCACAGGCTGCTGTCGCCGCTTCTGCGGCCCTTGCGGATTTGGCTGAGGCCGCCCCCCAATTTGCCAAGACGCACGCCATTGGCGTGTCCTCTTTGCGGAATATGGGTCGTGAGGGAGCTGATTTCCCTATGCCCCTGTATATTACTCGCTTTGATCGGGCCGAAGACACTTTGGCCTTCTGTATTTTCGTCTGCCATCCCACGGTGCTGGACGAGAAAAACACCAAGTTCTCCAAGGATATCCCCGGTGCAGCTGCGGCTGTGCTCCCAGAAAACGCTTCCTGCCTTTTCTGGAATGGAGCCTGCGCCGACCTGTCTACCCGCTTTACCCGCCGTGCCTCCGATTATGCAGAATTGCAGCGTATCGGCGGCATTATGGGCGAAGCCATTCGGGATGCTGCCTTCGGGGAACAGGCCGATTTTGGCAAGCGGATTACCACTGCTCAGCAGGATATCTTCCTCTCCCGTGCGGCCAGTTTAGATGGCGATGCGAAAAGAGAGCTTTTGGATGCCCTGCGGAAAAAGGCGGCAGAATGCACCGATACCCAGGCACTTAGAGAATATGATTCCCGCATTGCTGTGCTGGAACGGGTGAGTGTTGCCGCCGAAAAGAATCGCCGCATTCGTGTGGCTTCCGTGGACTTTGGTCCCTTTGTCCTCCTGTCGTTGCCCTTTGAGGTAGACCACAAGGATGGTGACGAATTGGAGGCTATTTTGACGGAACTTGCTCAGAAGCCCGTGTATTTGCTGTGCTATACGGGTGGTTATGATGGCTACCTGCCCAGTGGCAAGCCTCTGAGCGTTGACAGCAGTTATGAAGACATCGCCTCACGGTATCTCCCGGAGAGCCGTGAGCAGGTTTGGGAGTGTGCAAAACAATGTGTTATGCAGGCAAAACAAGTTTAAATGAGTATTTAGCTCGGCTGGAACACTATGTCAATATTGATACCCCCAGCGGCTATAAAGAAGGTCTGGACTTCCAGGGCGAACAGCTCAAGAAGGAATTTGAAGCCCTTGGTTGTCAGGTCATTACCCACGAAAGACCCGGCGGCAATGTTTTGGAATGCCGTTTGGGCAATGGCCCCAAGCAGATTCTGATGCTGGGTCACATGGATACCGTTTTTGATATCGGCACTGTTGCCAAGCGTCCCTTTGTGCGGGAAGATAATATCCTGCGGGGCCCCGGCGTGCTGGACATGAAGAGCGGTGTCCTGATGATTTTGGAAATCATGCGCAATTTTGCCGGTAATCTGCCGGAGGACTACTGCCTCTGCGGGCTGCTGAATTGCGATGAGGAGATCGGTTCTTTGCAGAGCAGGGAAAAGATTATGGAGTTGGGTAAAAACTCCATTGCCTGCCTGTGCATGGAGCCCTCCAAGCCCGGTTATTGCACCGTGGCGCGTAAGGGCTTGGTCACCTTCCGCATCCACACCCACGGTGTTGCGGCCCATTCCGGTGTGAACTATCACCTGGGTCACAGTGCCATTCAGTCCCTGTGCCACATCATCGGCAAGCTTTATACCTTGCGGGATGACGAGGGTGGCATTTCCATCAACATCGGTGGCATCACCGGCGGCGTGGACAAGGGCAATATCGTTGCTGACGAGGCTGCTTGTATCGGCGAGGTTCGCTTCTATCGTCCTGAGCTGACGGATCAGATTTTGGAGGCCCTGAAGGAATTTGCTGCGGATACGGCTAACGAGCGTGTTAGCTCTGATTTGACGATTGTGGCTGTCCGTCCGCCCATGCAGCAGACAGAGGACTCCAAAAAGCTCTATGAAATGGCGAAAGCTGCTGCAGAGGCCAACGGCTTGGAGCTGGTGGGTCGCACCCACGGTGGTGGCAGCGACGGCAGCTTCGTGGCTTCTATCGGAACACCCGTAGTAGATGGCATGGGCTCCGAAGGCGAATTCTCCCATACGGTGGAGGAATATGTGCGTGTGGATACCCTGATGCCCCGTCTGCAAACCTGCATTGATTTGATTGCTAATTTGATGAAGGAGTGAAAACCTTGAATAAAGCGTATTTGAAGAACATCTATGCTCTGCTGGAAAAGCTGGAAAATACTCAGGAAGAGGTCATTGATCAGGTGTCCGAGGTCTGCGCCGAGGCGATTTTCAATGGCGGTCTGCTCTATTTCTTCGGCACCGGCCATTCTCACATGATTTGTGAAGAGCCTTTTTACCGCGCAGGCGGTCTGGGCTGTGTCAGCCCCATTTTGGAAACCGATCTGATGCTCCACGAGGGTGCCAGCAAGTCCAGCAGCTACGAGCGTGTGGAAGGACTGGGCAATGTGGTCATTTCCCATACCGAAGTGGGTAAGGGCGATGTGCTGTTCCTGATCTCCAATTCCGGTCGGAACTGCGCCGTGATCGATGCCGCTCTGGAGGCAAAGAAGCGTGGTGCCATTACTGTGGCCATTACTTCTATGAACCATAGCAGCAATGTGACTTCCCGTCACTCCGGCGGCAAGAACCTGTATCAGGTTTGCGACTATGTGCTGGATAACGGCGGCATTAAGGGCGATGCTTCCGTGAAGTTAGAAGGCTTGGAGCAGATGATCGCTCCCACATCTTCCGTGCTGGATATCACCTTAGTCAACTTGGTTATCGTCAACACCACGGAAAAGCTGATTGCAAGAGGCATGGTGCCTCCTGTATTCACCAGTGCCAATACCGACGAGGGCGACAAGGCCAACAAGTCTATTCTGGAAACCTACAAGCCCAGAATCCGCAGCCTGTAATACCGCTTATCACGATTCATCCGTTTGTCGGAAATTAGTATGAGGTGACAAATATGACTCAGGAATTAAGAAATAAGATTGGCCAGCTGATCATTGCCGGCTTCCCCTCTCCCTTCGTGGATGACCAGGCAAGGCGTCTGGTTGAGGATTTTGCAGTTGGTAACTTTGCCCTTTTTGGCAGAAACATTGAAACTGCAGAGCAGACTCGTCAGATGTGCAGTGAGCTGTATGCCCTTGCATACGAGAAGACGGGCTTCTGCCCCTTTATCTCCGCCGACCAGGAAGGCGGTGTGGTTACCCGTGTGAATGTGGGTGCCTCCCTCATGCCCGGTACCATGGCTGTCAATGCCAGCGGCACGGACAAGGCTTATGATTTGGCCCGCAACAATGCACAGGTCATTCGTGCCTTGGGTGTCAACACCACCTTTGCTCCTGTGCTGGATGTGAACACCGAGCCCATGAATCCTATTATCGGCTCCCGTTCCTTCGGTGACGACCACGAGCGTGTCACTGAACTGGGTGTGGCTGAGGCTATGGGCTTCCAGGACGGCAAGGTGCTGCCCACCGTCAAGCATTATCCCGGTCACGGCAGTGTCGCCGCTGACTCCCATCTGACTGTCCCCTTTAACGATTCTGACCGTGAAACCCTTGAGGCTACGGAATTCCAGCCCTTCTATAAGGTTTTCGCTGCCGGTGCAGACGGTCTGATGACCTGCCATGTTCTCTACAAGAATGTCGACCCCGAATGGCCCGGCACGCTGTCCTATGAGATTATGACAAAGCTCCTGCGTGAGAAGATGCACTTTGAAGGCCTTGCCTTTACCGATTGCATGGAAATGGATGCTATCCGCGTTCATTATGGCATCGGCGAAGGTGCCGTGCGTGCACTGGAAGCAGGCTGCGATGTGTTGACCTTCTCCCATACTTATGAGGCTGTTTCTCAGGCTGTTGAGGCCATTTATGCCGCTGTGGAGAGTGGCAGATTGACCGAGGAGCGCATCAACCTGTCTTATGACCGCGTCATGCGCATCAAGGAAAAGTACGGTCTGCTGACGCCTCCCGTTCTGACCAAGGAGGAAGCGCAGGCACAGGCTTACGATCCTGAAAAGCTGGCTCTCAACCGTCAGATTTCTCTGGATTCCATGACCCTGATCAGCGGCAGTCTGGATGCCCTGAAGAATGCCAAGAAGCCCGCTTTCTTTGCACCCGCCTCTATTGCTATGACCGGCGCAGAGGACAAGGAACGCAGACCCAACTATTTCAGCAACGAAGCAGCTGCCAAGTTTGGCGGCACCAGCTTCGTCATTCCCATGAATGAGCTGGACGAGGCGACCAAGGAAGCCATCAACGGCGATTATGATGTGGCAGTTTTGGGCCTGTACAATGCTCGCTTCCGTGAAGGTCAGAGAGCTGTCCTCCATGCCTTGGAAGAAACGAACCGTCCTCTCATCGTGGCTCTGCTGGGTGCTCCCTATGATGTCCCCGAGATCAAGCGTTGCGATGGCTTGGTTTGCGCCTATGAGTACACCGAACTGGCTGTTTCTACCTTGATTGAGGCCATGGAGAAGAACTACTTCCCCGGCAAGCTGCCTGTTAAGCTGTAAGGACAAGCGAATAGATACGAAAAACGGGATTGCCGAGGCAATCCCGTTTTTATTGGGTAATCTATCGTGCTTGCCCGCAGGGGATGATATCTCTCCAAACAGAAAGGCCGTTGCGGTGTCCCGCAACGGCCTAATGTTGATTCTGTAAGATTTTTTAGGAACTGCGTCAAGGACCGGAATTAGGTTCCCTCTCCAGAGGGAGGAGCACCATAGGTGGAGTCCCATGCCACCTGAGCGGCTGTCTGCTCGCCCGTTGCTTCAAAGCCCTGGCTCTGTACACCGAAAGCAATGATCTGGAGGACCTTGTCGTTGGCATTCAGTTCCTTGGCTTCATAACTGATGGTGAATTCATCGAAGAGCGGCAGTGCAACTTCTTCATATTCATCAGTTTCCTCGTTGTAGGGAGGGGTGATCCAACCGTCCTGGGCGCCGTCAATACCCGAGTTAGCTTCCGTGAAGACATAGACGGTATAGGTGTCATTGCTCCAAGCGCCATTCTCCTTTACCAAAGTACCCATAACATCCTCGTCAGTGATAATGCCTTCAACTTTTCTCCAGCCGTTATCATAGAGCTGCTGGGAAATGGAACCCTTCCGGCCATCGTTTGTACTGTAATCCAGGAACTCCTTTTCCTTTTCGCTGGGAACCCATGCGCCATTGACATAACCTTCAGCATTACCGCTGTCGAACATAGTGTCCAAAATGGCAATGTAGATATAGCAGGGAACGCTCTTCCCTTCAACAAAGACCTTGGGATCCTTCATGTAGGTGCTGCCGGGAATGAGCTCATAGGTGTTACCCATTTGCTCCTCGCGAATGTAGGTGTTGGGGTCAGTCAGTAGAGTCTTGTTGTCTGCGGCAACCGGCTTGCCCTCTACATTAACCTTGGTTTCGTTCAGTCTGATGAGGACGCCGGCAGAGGTAAAGGCGTTTTTCACAACGCCGGTATTAGCCTGCAAATAGGCCAGGGTTACGAAGACAGTGCCGGTCACGAGGAGAACAGCACACAATGCGAGGGCAAGGACTTTTGCGAGTGTTTTCTTCATTTCAATCTTCCTTTCAAATAGATTTTTTATGTCAAAGCCCGAAGGCGTCTGACCGGAGTTCTACGATGGGTAAAATGCCGCTGTAGCCGATGGAGTGTAAAGATTGTGATACCTCGACACCATACCCATGTTACATAATTACACACTCTTATTGTCCCACGAATGATGCAATTTGTCAAGGCTTTTTTTCAGAATTTGGCATCAAAAATTTACAACTTCTTAATAGACTTTACATTATATGGTAAAATCAACAAAATTTAAGCTTTTTGGAAAGCATCACTTGACAAAAGCAAGTATAGGTATTATAATTCTATCGAGTAGTTTTTTGCGTAAGTTTATGGTGTGGGTGCTTTTTCGAGCTTATTTGCGAAAGTGGTCACATAACATTGAATTAGGAGGAAATGGGAAATGAATATGAACCATGTCAATCAGGCCCCCGCTAAATCCAAGAAGAAGACGAAAGCAAAGCTGTCCTTGCTTCTGCTGATCCTGCTTGTGCTGTCTTTGATCACGGCATCCTTTGCTTGGTTTACCGTGTCTGATTTCTCTTCTGTCGAAAATATTCAGGTGTCCATTGGTACCGGCGTTCAGTTGTTGATTTCCGGCGAGGATCACGGCGACGATCTGAACCTCTACAGCAACACCCTGACCAATGCTGACATCAACAAGCAGTTGGAAGCTTACGAGACCGAGCTGGGCAAGCTGGTTCTGGATCCTGTGACTTCTTCCAACGGTCGCGTGTTCTATACCGAGCGTGGCGTGCAGCGTACCGAGAACAATGAGAGCTTCCTGGAGTTCAATGCCTTCTTTATCGGTACCGAGGATATGTGGGTTCATTTGACCTCTACCGAGAGCGAGTCCGGTGCTGACGATGGCAAAGTCGGATCGTAGCC
>JAZOAV010000207.1:0-17350 GCA_045595645.1 Faecousia sp. | reverse complement strand
GCGCGCGGCATCCTTGACGCGCGCCACGATTCATAAAACGAGACAGCGCGACTAATTGAACTTGTCAATACCACCTCATTGCAATAAGTAGTGCTAATCCAAATATAAAGAATATTAACGGCACTCCGTATGCATCACTTTTCTTTATTTGGTGCCACTGTATGTTATTAGGGGTCATTTTCTGATGGTGAGCATTTTGGAATGAGCAATAAATATGCTTCCACTTCTTCTTATACCCAATAAAAGACCAAGTCGAAAAGGAAAGACACGCAACAGAAAGAATGTAGGGCATTCGTTCCGTCCAAATGGCAGCACATAGCATCATTGTAGCGATCCATCCATAGCGATGAAAGAACGCTAATGCTATGATTTGTTTTTTCTTTGTATTGCCCTTGCTCATATGCTTACTCCCTTCTTCAAATACCAGCAAACAGTACAAAATTTGTACGCATTTGGTAGTTCCTGCACGGCGCGTCAAGGATGCCGCGCGCTACGATATTGGACGATAGTCTCTCCGACAAACCGGAATTTAGCTAACTGTTTATATCCGAAATTCGCTAAAGCTATTTGTCAACACAGCCAAAATAGTTTTCCATCAAGTCAAACAATCTTTCCTCATTCGTTTTTTCTTTTGGCTTTGGTCGATTGAATATTTTCCTTACCAACCATTCAAGAAACATATATCCCCAAATAATCAAGCAGATTGGCAGAATGAAAATAAGTAGCAGAAATACACCTATACTATCTATTGATTTCTTGAATGAACTGCGGTTATCGTTTGGTCCGACATATCGTATTTCCCCACGAAATTCCATTTTTCCATCCAAATCGGTAATTGTTGGTATAAACCAATAACCGCCAGAGTGACCGCCTCTTGCTACACCGAAATGTATTTCGTCCCCAACCAGTCTTACAATGTAATCATCGAAATAATAAAATGTGCCACTGGAATACGAAGCATTGTGGCTGAATCGTTTCAAGCTGTCCATAAAATCTTCCTTTGTTCCAGAAAATTCAAACATATATTCTTTTGACATATCGCCACTCCTCTTTAACCATAGCATCCTATTTTTCAAGCTGTCCGTCAAATTCAAGTTTATCGTTCTGATTTTTCTGTTGCAACACAGGCAAAACAGTCCCGAACAGGGGGAGCCTGTAGGGACCGAAAGTGTTTTATGGGGATCCGGCAGAGCGTTAGCGGAGGTATTTATGGGTCAGCTTACCGATTTGGCGGTAGCGCACCGCGTCCGGCTCTGCAACCTCCTTGCGGGCGATCATGGCTTCAAATTCTCCACGGTTCACCCACTTGGCATCGCAGGTCTCCCCGGGCTGCATGGTCAGTGCCGACAAGGGCACATCCTTCACAAGGAAATAGGAATCACACAGGCAATTTTTCCGCTTATACTGATCCACCAGCACAAACTCCGATTGCTCTGCACGAATGCCCGTTTCCTCCCACAGCTCCCGCTGCACTGCCTGCAAGCCGTTCTCGCCGGCCTGCGCCGCGCCGCCCGTCAAAGCCCAGAAATTGGGATAGGCCATTTTCTCCGGAGACCGCTTGGTCAGCAAAAGCTGTCCCTTCCCATTGAAAATCCAGACAAAAACCGTCAAATGGTACTCGCCGCTGCGCATAGGCACGCCCCGACGGTGCAGCCGATGCAGCGGTACTCGATTTTCGTCATACACATCCCAAAGTTCCATGCTTCCTCCTACGCTTTGCCGCTCAGGTGCTCAATCAGAATCTTCAAGCCCATGATGATCAGAATCAAACCACCTGCCAGCTCCGCTTTATTTTTATATTTTGTTCCAAACAGATTGCCGATTTTTACGCCCGCCGCAGAAAAGGCAAAGGTAATCACTCCGATAAAGGCCACAGCCACCCAAATATTGGCACTTGTCATGGCAAAGGCCACGCCGGAGGCCATGGCATCAATGCTGGTAGCAACTGCCAGGGGGAGCATGGCTTTGCATCCGAAGGAAGTATTGCACTCTTCCTTTTCTTCCTCTTCCGACAGGGCCTCTCTGAGCATATTGCCGCCGATGAGTGCCATCAGACCAAAGGCGATCCAATGATCTACGCTGCGAATATAGACCGCAAAGGTGCTTGCCAAGGCATAGCCCAAAAGGGGCATCAATGCCTGAAAGCCACCGAACCAGGAACCGGTAATCAGGCTGTGCCGCGGCAGTACCCGCCGCACGCACAGGCCCTTGCCGATGGCGACGGCGAAGGCGTCCATAGACAGGGCAATAGCCGTAATCAATAATTCAATTACACTCATGCTTCAGGACTTTCCTCCGTTGTATTCTCGGTAGCTTCCTCGTCAGTCTCAAAAGAATAGGTCTTGTCTGCATCTGCCAAAGTACGGGCGCTATCCTGATTATGAAATACAAAGTCCAGTCCGGGGTGATTCGTCTCAATCATGCCACGGGTCGCATAGACAGCATAGCTCTTAAAAACAATCGGACAGATGGGTGCTTCCTGCATCAGCTGTCTGTACAAATCGGAATAAGCACCCGAATTAGCCAGTGCTTCGGTGCATAGAGTGACAAAACCCGTATTGCTGATAGAACCGAATTGAAGATTGCCGTATCTCAGGAAAAATTCCGTCAAATCGAAGTTAGCTGTCAAGCGCGTTTCGCCTAAGTAGAGATCAAACTCGTTGGATTTCAGTGCGGTTTCGTAGGCTTTTCGTTCCAAAGCCGAAACCTTGACCATAATCCCCGCCTCATTGAGCGCATCTGCAATATGCTCTGCCGCCACCACCCGCTTGGGGTCGTCCATACACACAAGGAAGGTTCCCACATACCCCTCATAGGCACCGGAGGTCAGCACGCCGGAATTTTTTACTGCTTCGACAAATTTTGCCGGCGCATAGTCATAATCCGCCGCAAGCTGTTCATCGTACAAGTCTGAAGACGGCGAACAAGGCAAGGGTGTACCCTGCGCAAAGCCGCCGTAGACCTCATTGACCAAGGCATCCCGATTGATGGCATAGGTCACGGCATTGCGCAGGCTCTGCTCCGTAAACCATCCGCTGTACAGGTTAAATCCTATGTAATGCAGAATGGTAGACGGTGCTTCCCACACCTCAAAGTCACAGCGGTAGCCTACCGCCGCCATACTGTTGGGGTCGCAGTAAATCAAATCAGAGCTACCGAATTCAAAGTGGTCCCGCAGCTCATCCGAAGCGACTGCCGCCATAAGAGGAATTTGCTCGGCTGACAAAACGCCGTGGCTTTCCTGCCACCAATGGGGATTGCGCATCAAGCCCTGTCCCCGCAGATAGTAGGCACCCGAGCCCACAGGCCGCTCCGATTCCAGCGTTTCCGCCTTCACCACAGGCACATCCAATACCAGTGCCAAATTCTCATAGGGCGTATCCAGCTCCACACGGAAGCTGCCATCCTCCAATACCTCAGTAGACACGATATGCTCCAAGCGCTCGCTGTACAAGGCACTGTCGCGGGCGGCATCCACGGAAGCCTCCACATCCGTGGCCTCCAATCGGGTGCCATCAGAAAAACGCACCCCTTCTACCAGTTGGAAGGTATAGGTCCTGCCGTCATCCGACACCCGAAAGCTCTCGCAGAGCACGGGCACAGCACGGAACTGCCCCGATACAATGAATAAGCTCTCATAAATCAGGGAGAACACCGCACGATTCACCGTAGCGGTGCAAGTAAAGGGATTGAAGCCATAGCCCGCCATATAGGACAAGCCAAATACATCATCCTTGTGCACCACCGCAGGTTCCTCGCTCTCCGTCGGTTCCTGTGTGGTCGTTATGCTGTTTTGAGTCTCCTGTTTTTGTCCGCAGGCCGTCAGAAACAGGCTCAGCAGCAAAAGCAAGGCAAGGCATTTTTTCACAGTGTTTCTCCTTTTAATACGATGATTGCAGCCAAAGAGCCTCGGGCATTGCCCACGCGGCGGTGAGACCAAAAGCGGTTTGGCTCACAGGCGGTGCATTCCTTCGCAATTTCTATTTGTTGCACGCCTGCTCGCTTGAGCCAAAGGGCGTTGCACGCTTTCAGGTTTACATAATACTTTTGTCCTACAGAGAGGATACAGGCTTCCGCTTCCTCTCCAAGACTTTCCCGCAGAGCGGCAGGCACATCTCCGTCTGTTTCAAAGCAGCACTGAGAAATACACGGCCCAATGGCGGCACAAATATTCTCTGCCTGACAGCCAAATTCCGTCTGCATTTTCTCCACGGTACGCTGGGCAATGCCCAAGGCTGTACCCCGCCAGCCCGCATGACAGGCACCGATGGCACGCGCCACAGGGTCGTAGAACAGAATCGGTGTACAATCGGCAGAAAATACAGTGAGTGCTACGCCCCGTTCATTGGTCACAAGGCCGTCACAGCCCTGCTCCACAGGGCGAAGCAGTCCCCTGCCCCGCTCTGCCCTGCCTACACGCTCCACAATATCCGAGTGAATCTGCCGAGTGAACACCGTATCTTCGGGAGAAAATCCAACATTTTCTCCCAAGATTCGGTAGTTTTCCCATACATTTTCCGGCTGATCTCCACGATGGGCACCCAAGTTCAGAGAAGCAAGGAAGCCCTCACTCACGCCGCCGAAACGGGTCGAAAAGCAGTGAGGCGTATCCAATAAGTTGCTTTGCAGATATTCCAAGTCATTCTTACGACGAAGAATCATTTGGCCTCGTCCTTATCCCGACAGCAGTGCTTGTACTTCTTGCCGCTGCCGCAGGGGCAGGGATCGTTGGCTCCGATTTTCACCTTTTTCACCACAGGCTGCTTCTTCACAGTCTTGTCGTTCCCGCCGGTTCCGGTGATTTTTCCCACCTGCGTACGGCGCACTTCCTCATTGCTGCGCAGACGCACCAAGTACAGACGACGCACCGTTTCCTCCCGAATGGCATTGATCATGCCGTCAAACATGGCAAAGCCTTCCCGCTTGTAGGCCACGACGGGATCCGTCTGACCATAGGCACGCAGGCGAATACCCTGCTTCAGGTCATCCATGGCATCAATATTATCCATCCAATACTCGTCTACCACGCGAAGCATGACAACCCGTTCCACTTCCCGCATGGTCTCGGAGCCAAATTCAGCCTCCCGACGGGCATAGGTTTCCTTAAACAGCTCGTACAGGCGTTCCCGCAGAGCTTCCTTGTTCTTTTCTTCCACCAAGGCACCCTTGGCAAAATAGATGTTGCCGAATTTCTCGTTCAGAGCGGTAATGCGCTGGGCATCGGTTTCATAGTCGGCAGAGGCATAGACCTCCTCCAGCTCCGTGTCAATAACATGGCGCAGCATCACATCGATGGTATGGCTCAGATCCTCTCCGTCCAAAACCTGACGGCGCTGCTTGTAAATGACGGAACGCTGGGTATTCATCACATCGTCATACTCCAGCACGCTCTTACGGGACTGGAAATTACGGCTTTCCACGGTTTTTTGGGCATTTTCAATGGCACCGGAGAGCAGCTTGGCATCAATGGGGGTGTCCTCATCCATACCCAGAGCATTCAGCATACCCATGACCCGCTCGGAGCCGAACAGACGCATCACATCGTCCTCCAGGGACAGGAAGAAGCGTGTCTCGCCCGGGTCGCCCTGACGACCGGCACGACCACGAAGCTGATTATCAATACGGCGGGACTCATGGCGTTCCGTGCCCACAATAAACAGGCCGCCTGCCTGCCGTACCTGCTCTGCCTCCGCATCTGTATCCTGCTTATGACGAAGCAAAGCTTCCTTATACGCCTGACGCACTGCCAAAATTTCAGAGTCGGTGGTTTCCGCATAAGAATTGGCCTCGGCAACCAGCTCGTCCGGCAAGCCCTGCTTGCGCAAATCGGACAGAGCCATATATTCGGCATTGCCGCCCAGCATAATATCCGTACCACGGCCTGCCATGTTGGTGGAAATGGTGACCGCGCCTAACTTACCTGCCTGCGCAACGATTTCCGCTTCCTTATCGTGATGCTTGGCGTTCAGCACCGTGTGACGCACACCTTCTCTGCCCAAGAGCTTAGACAAGAGTTCTGATTTTTCAATGGAAACCGTACCTACCAGCACCGGTTGCCCCTTTTCATGGCACTCTTTGATCTGCCGAATGACGGCACGGAACTTGCCCGCCTCCGTCTTGTAGACCGCATCGTTGTGATCCTTACGGGCAATGGGCTTGTTTGTGGGAATCTCCACAATATCCAGGTTATAAATCGCGTTAAATTCCTCCTGCTCCGTCAGGGCAGTACCCGTCATGCCGGAGAGCTTGGAATAGAGGCGGAAGAAATTCTGGAAGGTGATGGTCGCCAAGGTTTTGCTTTCGCTGGCGACACTCACATTCTCCTTGGCTTCGATGGCCTGATGCAGGCCCTCGTTATAACGGCGGCCGTACATCAAACGACCCGTAAATTCATCGACGATGATAACCTGTCCGTCCTTGACCACATAGTCAATGTCCCGCTTCATAATGCCACGGGCCTTCATTGCCTGATTGATGTGGTGCATCAGGGTGGTATTTTCCATGTCGCCCAGATTTTCCACACCGAAATACCGCTCGGCCTTCTCAATGCCGGAGGCTGTCAGGTTGGCACTGCGGGACTTTTCATCCACATAGTAATCGCAGTCCAAATCGTCCTGCTCCTGCTTTTCGTCCGTAGTGGCAAAGACCCGCTTGCGCAGACCGGAAACGAACATATCTGCCATCTCGTAGAGCTTGGTGGATTCCTCGCCCTTGCCGGAAATAATCAGAGGGGTTCTTGCCTCGTCAATGAGGATGGAATCCACCTCGTCCACGATGACGAAGTTGTGTCCCCGCTGCACCATTTCCTGCTTATACAGAGCCATATTGTCACGCAGATAGTCAAAGCCCAACTCGTTGTTGGTGCAATAGGTGATGTCGGCGGCGTAAGCCTCCCTGCGCGCATCGGGACTCATATCGTGAATGATCAGACCCACCTTCAAGCCTAAGAAACGGTAGACCTTGCCCATCCACTCCGAGTCACGCTTGGCCAGATAATCGTTGACGGTGACGATGTGTACACCATCGCCGGAAAGTGCATTTAAGTAGGCGGGCAAAATGGCAACCAGTGTCTTGCCTTCGCCGGTTTTCATTTCCGCAATGCGGCCCTGATGAAGGATGATGCCGCCAATGAGCTGCACCCGGTAGGGGCGCATTCCCAAAACACGCTCCGCGGCCTCCCGACAGACAGCAAAGGCTTCGGGCAGCAGCGCATCCAAGGTTTCTCCCGCCTGATAGCGGCTTTGGAACTCTGCGGTCTTGTCCCGCAGGGCTTCATCCGACAGATTTGCCATCTCCTTGCCCAAGGCTTCAATCTTTTCCACCGTGGGCATCAGCTTTTTTACCTCACGCTCCGAGCGTGTTCCGAACAGTTTGTTGATCAGACCCATGTTTTCCTGACCTTTCCTAAAAAATATAAGAATATTATATCACAGTTTTCTCAATAAACAAAGCATAATCTGCAATGCTAACAGAAAATTCAAAATTTTCCCCTTTACGCGCACACCACCGTGTATCCTTACAGAGGCGAATCACGGTTCCCCCGCAAAAACCTTATGCAGGCACACGAATCACACTTGCACTTTAGAAGCGAACACAGTTAGATAAATCGGAATTGCTAAGTGCTTCCTTTTTCAAAAGCAAACACATCATTACATGAAAACCGATACTCAGATTCACATACATATCCACGCAACCAAAGTCTGCCATCTACAACACGAAGATATAATCCCTTTGGAAACGCATCATCTCTTTCAACCGGTTCAGAAAGAACCACAACGGCTTGTTCCGGTGAACAATGCGTTCCGCTGAGAATAGAATTATGACTTTGCGGCTGATTTTTCCATATAAAGCGAAGAAATAGCCCCGTATTTGTCGGACAGGGTTTAAAATGGCTTTTCCTTATTTGCTGAAAAATCTCATTCAATGTTGCACCGTTTTCCAGACCGATCTCTCGCAAGGACGCCATAGCCACTGTCATTTCTCGTGTATGGTCGGTTGAAAAAGTCGGATGAAGAAAGAATTCCTTGGCATACGGATTTATTAGAACATTGTGTTCTTCCAGCTTGTTCATGATTTGATCTTTCGGAAAAGCGTTTGGTTTCAGCGTAATGAATTCCATACAATGGTACCTCTGCCAAATTCAAGTTTTGTCAAAGAATCTTACGATCAACTTCGCAGCACTGCAAGCCAAACTATTACATTACAATATTATACTATCTCTCGACGGAAATGTACACCTTTTTTTCGTGCGGCGGTTCCCTTTTTGAAAAAAATATGATAAAATGCATGCAAGGAGGTGTGCCATGAAACGCATATTCAAATATCTCAAGCCCTACCGCGGGCAACTGGCGTTGGCCATGCTGTTAATTTCCCTGTCCTCCCTGTGCGACTTGCTGTTGCCCACCCTCATGTCCGATATTTTGGATCACGGCGTGCGGGAAAAGGACTTTGCCTATATCCTTCAATGCTGCATCAAAATGCTCTTTGTTGCAGGCGCAAGCTTGGGCTGTGTCCTGTGGGGGCAGAAAATCGCTGCGAAGGTCGTCTCCGGCTTCTGCGCCGACCTAAGAACGGACATTTTCCGCAAGGTCAACACCCTCTCCTTTGAAGAATTCGGAGAGTTGGGCACGGCAGCCCTCGTCACCCGAGCCACCCATGATGTGGAAACGGTTTCTTGGGTCGCCTCCATGCTGGGCGGCTCTGTCACCATGATTCCTATGCTCTTTTTGGGCGGCATTTTCCTGTCTATGGCAAAGGATGTATGGCTGTCACTGATTCTGCTGTTCTTTATTCCCATCATTTCTATCACGGTTCTGCTCATTGGGCGTAAGGTTATGCCCCTGTGGGAACGCTCCGATCTGTACATCGACAAACAGAATGCCATTATGCGGGAACGCCTGCGTGGCATTCGTGTCATCCGTGCCTTTCTCTCCGAAGGGCATGAGCACAAGCGCATTGCAGAGGCGACGGAGGTCATGGCAGAGAACATCATCAAGGGCAATGTCTCCATGGGTATTCTCATGCCCCTTTCCCTGTTCCTCTTTAATTTAGCCACCGTTCTCATTATCTATTGCGGTTCCTTCCGCATGACCGGCGGCGGCGATTTGTCTGCCGGTGATATTTTTGCCATCATTCAGTATGTCACTATGGTTATGGGCGGTGTGATGATGGGCTCCTTTGCCATTATCATGTACCCCCGTGCCAATGTTGCCGCAGGGCGAATCGGGCAAATTTTTGATGCCAAGGGCATGGGCAACAATGCCGTGGGCGAAGATCGGGAATTGCAAGGCAACATCACCTTTGAGCATGTCAGCTTTTCCTATGGCGGCACGGAAAATGCCATCGAAAATGTTTCCCTGACCATTCAGAAGGGTCAGAAAATCTCCGTCATCGGCGGCACAGGCAGCGGCAAGTCTACCTTAATATCCCTGCTTTTAGGCTTCCGCCGTCCCACAGAGGGTCGCATCCTCTTCGACGGTGTCCCCGCCGAAACCATCAGCAAGCGTTCCCTGCGCCGGGGCATCAGCTCTGTATTGCAGGGTGCCGCCATCTACTCCGGCACCATTGGGGAAAATATCCGCATGGGCAAGGAAAACGCCACGGAAGAAGAACTGTGGCAAGCCGCCGAAATCGCCCAGCTTTCCCACTTTATCGAAGAATCCGGCGGCATGGAGTACGAAATCAAACAGGCGGGCAAAAACCTCTCCGGCGGACAAAAACAGCGACTTTCCATCGCCCGTGCCATCGTAAAGGAAGCTCCCATCTACATCTTTGACGACAGCTTCTCCGCTTTGGACTTCCTGACGGAGAAAAAACTGCGCACGGCTCTCAACGAAAAAATTCGCGGAAAGACCCAAATCGTCGTCACCCAGCGCGTGACCTCTGCCATGAGCGCCGACTGCATCTTCGTCATGGAACAGGGTCGCTTGGCGGATTGCGGCACCCATGAGGAATTGCTCGCCCGCTGCCAAATCTATCGGGAGATCTTCGCCTCTCAGACAGGAGGGGACGCAAAATGACAAAGAAACAAATCATTCTCCGCTTTTTCAAGGAAGCCCGTGTCATTTGGAAATGGCTGCTGTTGGCCTGTGTGCTGTGCATCGGGCTGATTGCCTGCTCCGTGGCTTCGCCCCAGCTTTTGGGCGACATCATCGACCGTCTCTATGCCTATTGGGACGGCAGCTTCACAGGAGACTTCAATCTCCTTCCCTCTCTTACCGTGTTATTGCTGCTCTATTTCGGCTACAGCCTGTTCCAATATTTAGAAATGCTTCTGCTGAACAAGGTGGTCAGCCGCCACTTCACCTGCTCTCTGCGCATCCGCATTTCCGACAAAATCAAGCGGCTGCCCGTGAGCTATGTAGACCAAACCCCAGTAGGCGACATTCTCTCCCGCATGACCGATGATGTATCCACCGTGGGCGGCTATATCCACGATGTAGTGGATGTGCTCATGCGAGGCTTTTTGAACCTGATCGCCATCGCGGTGATGATGCTCATGGAGGAATGGCTGCTGGCTCTGCTGGTGCTGCTGCTCACGCCTCTTTCCATCATTCTGTCGGCTCTTTTGGCCTCCCGCAGTGAAAAGCATTTCCACGCCATGTTCACCGAAGGCGGCAACCTCAATTCCCATGTGGAGGAGGCCTTCACCAATTTCGCCACCACAAAAGCATACAATTTGGAGGAATACACCCAAGCCAAGCACTTGGAGATCAACAAACGGCGAGCGGATGCCGAGTACAAGGCCCATTTCACCAACGCCGTTGTCCGTCCCATCATTGCCCTGACCAACGCCTTGGCCTATATTGCCATCTGTCTCATCGGCGGCTGGCTGTTGGTATCCGACAAGGTATCCTCCGTGGGTGTCATTGTCACCATTTTGCTCTACGCCAAGCAGTTCTCCGCTCCCTTGGAGCAGATCGCACAGGGCTTCGGCGGTCTACAGCACACCATCGCCGCCGCACGGCGCATTTTCAAGCTGTTGGATCTTCCCGAGGAAGAAAATGCCACCGGTACTTTGCCCAAGCAGGTACGGGGCGACATCCGCTTTGAAGATGTGGATTTCTCCTACGACAAGGACAGCCCCCTCATTGAAAACCTGAACATCGATATCAAGCAGGGACAAAATGTTGCCATTGTCGGCCCCACAGGTGCGGGCAAGACCACCATTGTCAATCTGCTTATGCGTTTTTACGACATCGACAAGGGGCGCATCTTCATCGACGGCATTGACTGCGCCACCCTCTCCCGTGAGGAAATGCGCAATCAGTTTGCCATGGTATTGCAGGACACCTGGCTGTTCCGTGGCACCATTGCGGAAAATGTGGCCTACGGCAAGCCCGATGCCACAAGAGAGGAGATCATTGCTGCTTGCGACCGTGCCTATTGCGACCACTTTATTCGCACCCTTCCCGACGGCTACGACACCATCGTAGGCGACGATATGAGCAACCTCTCCGGTGGGCAAAAACAGCTTCTTACCATTGCAAGAGCTATGCTGGCAAACCGCCGCCTGCTCATTTTGGACGAAGCCACCTCCAATGTGGATACCCGCACGGAGATTCTTCTGCAAAAGGCTATGGATAACCTGATGCGAGAACGCACCTGCTTCGTCATTGCCCACCGCCTGTCCACCATCGTGGATTCCGACCTGATTTTAGTTCTGAATCACGGTAAAATCGTGGAACAGGGTACCCATAAAGAACTGCTGGAAAAGAAAGGCTTCTATCACCAAATCTATACCAGTCAGTATGCCATTTAAACAAAAACGCCCCTTCGGAATGAACCGTGGGGGCGTTCTTCTTTAGCAAAATTCCATATAGTAACCACATTCCCGCAGGGAGCGGTAATTGTCATTGGCAACAATAATGTGATCATCCAGAAAAATATCCAGTGCCTTGAGGGTGTGGTACAGAGTTTCCGTAAGTGCCACATCCTCCCGAGAGGGCATGGCGACGCCGGAAGGGTGATTATGCGCCAGCACAACCGTGGTGGCATTGGCCTGCAACGCCTCCTGCACCAGACGGCGAATGGGAATATGGGCAGAATTGACACTTCCGTGCTCGATCTGCTGACATAAAATCACCTGATTAGTCGCATCCAAACACAGAAGATAGACCAGTTCATCCCTTGCACCATAGAATTTGGGCAGCAAATAATCGCCATAGTCCTTGCTTGTCACAAGGCGGGTGCGGCCCTGAGAGCGTGCCACGAAATAGCGCCGATTCAGCTCCGGCACCAACCGTAGCAGGAGAACCGCCTCCTCGCTTAAATAAGGCAAGTTCTGCAAATCCCCTGCATCCGCTTCCATCAGAGCGGCAATATTTTCATATTCCACAAGGAGTTGACGGCTCACCTTATCCGGTTCCTCCGTCACATAGCGCAGAAGCAGCTCCAAAAGCTCCTCATCCTTGATCCAATCGGGGTTCTTGTTCAAAAACCGGTTGATCATTGTGTCGATTTTCATAGTTCCAGCACCTTTTTCAGATATTGACCCGTATAAGAAGCCTCACAGGCGGCGATTTCTTCCGGTGTTCCCTCTGCTACGATTTGACCGCCGCCGTCACCGCCCTCAGGACCGAGGTCAATGATGTGGTCAGCCGTTTTCAGTACATCCAAATTATGCTCGATCACCAAAACCGTGTTGCCCGCATCCACCAGCCGTTGCAGAACCTCCAGCAGCTTCTGCACATCATAGACATGCAGGCCCGTGGTAGGCTCATCCAGCACATAGAGCGTGCGCCCCGTGGCCTGACGGGATAGCTCCGTTGCCAGCTTCACCCGCTGTGCCTCACCGCCGGAAAGCGTAGTAGAGCTCTGCCCTAATTTGATATAGCCCAAGCCAACCAAGGAAAGGGTGGAGATTTTCTCTCGCAAACGAGGCTGATTTTCAAAGAAGCTCAGAGCCTCATCCACAGTCATTTCCAGCACATCGGAAATATTTTTGCCCCGATACAGCACTTCTAAGGTTTCCCGATTGTAGCGTTTGCCGCGGCAGACCTCGCAAGGCACATAGACATCAGGCAAAAAGTGCATCTCAATTTTCACCAAGCCGTCACCACTACAGGCTTCGCAGCGGCCGCCCTTGACATTGAAGGAGAAGCGCCCCGGGCCGTAGCCCCGTTCACGGGCAGATGCGGTAGAAGCATACAGCTCCCGAATATCTCCAAACAGTCCCGTGTAGGTGGCGGGATTGGAGCGAGGCGTGCGCCCAATGGGGCTTTGGTCGATCACAATGACCTTATCCAAATTTTTGACACCCTCACAGCCGTCATGCTTGCCAGGGCGCACCCGTGCGTGATTCAAGGTACAAGCTAACTTTTTGGCGATAATCTCATTGACAAGGGAGGATTTACCCGAGCCGGACACACCGCTGATGCAGGTCAGCGTACCAAGGGGGATCCGCACATCAATGCCCTGCAAGTTATTTTCCCGACAGTTGCAGAAGCACAGCTCCCGTCCGTTTCCCTGTCTGCGAGTGGCAGGAACGGGGATTTTTTTTACACCGCAGAGATATTGACCGGTAATGCTGCGCGGCTCGGCAACGATTTCCTCCATTGTGCCCGCGGCAACGATCTCTCCACCGTGAATACCTGCGCCGGGGCCTACATCTACGATGAAATCGGCAGTGCGCATCGTATCCTCATCATGCTCCACGACAATCAGGGTATTGCCCAAGTCCCGCAGATGCACCAGTGTTTGCAGGAGCTTGTCATTGTCCCGCTGATGCAGACCAATACTGGGCTCGTCCAAAATATACAGCACACCCATCAGGGACGAACCGATTTGGGTTGCCAGACGAATCCGCTGCGCCTCGCCGCCGGAAAGGGTGGCGGCAGGGCGAGCCAAGGTGAGATATTGCAGGCCCACGCTTTCCAGAAAGCCCAGACGGGAGCGAATTTCCCGTAAAATCTGATCGGCGATCACCGCTTCCGCGCCCTCCAAGTGAAGCTCCTCAATGAATTTCAGCTCTTGCTTCACCGGCAGTTCGCAGAATTGAGCGATGGAAAGCCCACCCACGGTGACAGCCCGCACCAAATCGGACATACGCTCTCCGTGGCAGTGGGGGCAGGGAGAGGTGGACATACATTCCTCTAACTCCTTGCGCATGGCATCGGATTGGGTTTCGTGAAAACGCCGCTCGATGTTGGCGGCAACACCCTCAAACGCCTGCTCCAGGCTGCCGCGGGAGCTGCCTCTGTCGTAGGTCAGGTGGAGCTTTTCGCCTTTTGTGCCGTATAAAATGACATCCATCGCCTCATCGGAGAGGGTGTTGATGGGAGCGTGTAGATCGAAACGATATTTTTTTGCCAAAGCTTCAAAATACATGCGGGAAATGCCGTCGTTTTTGATATTGCCCCAGCCACTGGCCTGAATGCCGCCGTCATAAATCGACAGCTCGGGATTGGGAATGATAAGGGCGGGGTCTACCTTCAGACGGTAGCCCAAGCCGGAGCATTCCGGACAGGCGCCCAAGGGATTGTTGAAAGAGAACAGTCGGGGTGACAGTTCGGGAATGGAAACGCCACATTCATCGCAGGCGTAATTGCGGGAATAGAGAATCTCCTCGTCCGTCTCCGGCTGATGGATGATCACCAAGCCCTCCGCATGATGCAGAGCGGTTTCTATGGAATCCGTCAAACGGCGGGTGATGTCTCCCCGCAGAATCAGGCGATCAACCACCAGCTCAATTTTGTGCTTCTTATTTTTTTCCAATGCGATTTCTTCGCTCAAATCATAGAGCAGACCGTCCACCCGCACACGGGCAAAGCCGCTTTTGCGGGCATCGGCTAAGAGCTTGCTGTGCTCGCCCTTCTTGCCCCGCACAATGGGAGCCAAGACCTGAAAGCGGGTGCCCTCGGGCAGCATCAGTACCTTATCCACAATTTGGTCCACGCTCTGACGACGGATCTCCCGCCCACACTGCGGGCAGTGGGGAATACCCACACGAGCCCAGAGCAAACGCAGGTAGTCATAAATCTCCGTCACCGTACCCACTGTGGAACGGGGGTTTTTGGAGGTCGTCTTTTGGTCGATGGAAATGGCAGGAGAAAGCCCTTCGATGCTATCCACATCGGGCTTGTCCATCTGTCCTAAAAACTGCCGCACATAGGCAGACAGGGACTCCACATAGCGTCTTCTGCCCTCAGCATAGATGGTGTCGAAAGCCAAAGAGGATTTTCCCGAACCGGACAGGCCGGTAAACACACAAAGAGCATTGCGGGGAATTTCCACATCCACATTTTTTAAGTTGTTTTCTCTGGCACCCTTGACAAGAATGGTATTTCGCATGGCGCACCTCCAAAGCGGTTCTTGAACTGTTAGTATACCACATTTTTCAGTGCAGGGCAATCAAAAGTTTCAAAAATTATTCCTTTCTGTCCTCTTGCGTTTTTTATTGAAATAGAGTATGATATAAATGACAAAATTCGACACAAGGCTTTAAAAGCCGTACGATGGGAGGTGCAGACCGTGGAAGAAGCATTGGCGCAGGTTTTGGCGCTCGTCCGAGAGCCCGTCTTTTTGGTATCTCAAGGGCAGGTGTGCTGGTGCAATGGCGCGGCCCGAGGACTATTAGGCATTCCCGTTGCGCGCTATTTGGAGGACGGCGGCAGCCTGTACAGACTGTGGAATCGGCAGGGCACCCTGCAAATCCCTCTGATGATCGAAGGCACTTCTTATGAAGCATCGGTGCAAGCCATGGTCGGTGGAGATTTGTTTGTGGCTGCTCCTCAAAAGCAGGAGCCCAACGAGGGCGCAGCTATGGCGGTGCAGGCGGCAATTTCTCTGCGCAGACCCTTGACCGCTCTGCGCTCTGTAGCAGAGAGTATGTATGCAGAGCTGGAAAGCCCGCAAGCTTTGCAACTTGGGAGCGAAATGAACCACGCCTTGTATCAGCTTCGCCGTCTATCGGAGCAGATGTTTGACGGTGGTCGTCTGCTGCTGCATCGCAAGCAGGCGCAACGAACACACACAGACCTTCGGGAATTTACCCAAGACCTGTTGGCCCAGCTTCGTCCCATCATTGAGATGGACGGCTGGCTTTTGGAAGCCGTTCTTCCCAAGGAAGTCTTGCGCGGTGCTGTAGACCAAGAGCTTTTGGAACAAGCTCTTCTCAATCTCCTGTCCAACGCCCTGCTGCATACCCCCCGAGGCGGTAAAATTCGTGTGGAATTGCAGCAGCAGGGACAGTTTATCCTGTTCCATGTGGACGACAGCGGAGAGGGCATGGAGCACATCAGCGACATTTACAGCAAAGGAAGCATGGACCCCCGCCGAGGCTTGGGCTTTGGTCT
Source organism: Faecousia sp. (assembly GCA_045595645.1). Classification (GTDB taxonomy): domain Bacteria; phylum Bacillota; class Clostridia; order Oscillospirales; family Oscillospiraceae; genus JAZOXB01. The sequence goes on along the minus strand of JAZOAV010000207.1, from coordinate 1,055 downwards.
GCAAATGGTGCGGGAAATCGCCCGTCTCCACGGCGGCACCCTCATGGTCGCAGGAAAAGGCCCCGAGGGCGGTGTGCGGGCCAGCTTCAGCATCGTGCCCGAAAGCAGCGTGCTGGAAATCAAAACACCCCGCTTTTCCCTCAGCCGAGATACGGTGGGACAACGAGGGCTGGTCGCCCTTTCCGATGCCCTGTCCTCAGAAATGTACAACACGGACGATATTCAGGCATAATCTCCCCTCCTGCGCCGTATATATAAGTCGGAGGGATGGCAATGGAGAACAATCGGGAGCCGCACGAGCTGCGGCTGGACAATCGGGCGCGTCTGAGTGTGTCGGGCGTGCGAGAGGTGGAGAGCTTCGACGAAAACACCGTGGTGCTCAACACCGTAGGCGGTCTGCTCATTGTGCGGGGAGAGAATTTGCAGCTACAAGCCCTCTCCATTGACGGTGGACAGGTTTCAGTGCATGGCACGATCGATACCCTGTCCTACGAGGAGATTCAAAAGGCAGGCGGTTTCTTCAAGCGTCTGCTGCGCTGATGGAGCTGCCGATCGGCCTGCAAGGCAGGCAATTTCTGTGGGCATTGCTGCTAGGCGCAGTCTGCGGCTTAGTCTATGACATTCTGCGAGGCTTGCGGCGAAACGGACGAGGCTTCACTGCCTTAACCGATGGGATTTTCGCCCTGTTTTTTCTCATAGGCAACTGCCTTCTGCTACTCTATGTGGGCAAAGGAGCCTACCGACTTTTCTTTCCCATAGGTACCGCTCTGGGCGGAGCTCTGTGGTTTTTCACCCTGAGTAAGCCTTGTCTGGCACTTTTTACCCGTTTTTGGTGCTTGCTGCTGTGGCCATTTCGATGGTTTGGCCGTTTTTTGAAAAAAAATCTCAGAAAAATGGGAAAATTTTTGAAAAAGGGCTTTTCAAGCAGAAAAAAATCGGTTACAATAATACTGCTCTTGATAAAATGGCTTGAAAGCCATTTTATTGCAGGATGAATATCCTGCACTGCCCATGGCGACAAGAACAGTATTACACGGCATTTCTTGGCGGCTTTG
>JAZOAV010000206.1:0-2944 GCA_045595645.1 Faecousia sp. | reverse complement strand
GACTATCAAAAAACTTTGTAGGGGAGGTTCACGGACCTCCCGCGCGGCTCAAAAGTTTCGTTTTGTTACATAGTTTTCGGCGAATCCGAAACATTTCATATGCGGGCGATTCATGAATCGCCCCTACGATACAGGTTCTTTAACACGCTCAAACACCTCTGACGGCGTTGCTCCGTCAGAGGTGTTGCATTATTTACTTCCGTTGAAGCGGTTAGCGGCCTCGTAGGTGCCGTTTTTGATAATTTCCAAAGCGGCATCGGCGGCTCGTTTCAGGGCGGGCTGCAAAACCTTTTCTTCCTCGGGAGGGAAGGCGGACAGCACCCAATCGGCTAAATCGTAGTCGGGATGGGGCTTGGCACCCACGCCGATTTTGACCCTTGGGAAGCTCTGGGAATTGATGGCACCGATGATGGACTTGATACCGTTATGCCCTCCCGCCGAGCCGTCAGGGCGAATGCGCAGACGGCCTACGGGCAGGGAAATGTCGTCAAAGAGGACGATAATGCGCTCCGGCGGCAGTTTATAGAAGCGGGCCGCATCCATCACCGACAGACCCGACAGGTTCATAAAGGTCTGGGGCTTGAGGAGAATCAGTTTTTGCCCCTCGAAATTGCCCTGACCGTAGAGCCCTCGGAATTTGGCGCGATCCACCTTCACATGAAGCTCCTGCGCCAAAATATCCAGTGCCCGCCAGCCTACATTATGGCGGGTCTTCGCATAGTTGTCCCCGGGATTTCCCAATCCCACAATCAGCCAATCGCAGGCAGGCTTGGAAAACAGCATCAGAACAGCAGGTTGGAGATGGGGGCTTCATGCCAAATGCATCTCATGGCACGGGCAAACACGGAAGCCGCATCCAACTGACGAATCTTGGAGCCGGTATAACCTGCGGGCAGGGGGATGGTATTGAGGAACACCATTTCTTCCAAACAACTATTTTCAATGCGGGTCACGGCATCTCTGGACAGAACGCCGTGGGTTGCGCAGGCATAGACAGCCTTTGCGCCCATGTTCTTAATGGTTTCGGCGGCCTGACAGAGGGTGCCGGCGGTGTCAACGATATCATCATAGATGATGCAGGTCTTGCCCACCACATCACCGATCACATTCATAACCTCGCACACATTGGGGCGGGGACGACGCTTGTCCACAATGGCCAAGCCCATATGCACATCGGCGGCAAAGGCACGGGAACGAGCCACGGAGCCGATGTCGGGAGATACCACGCAGAATTCCTCGTGGTTGTACAGCTTTTCGTCGAACTTGCTCATGTAATACTTGACAAACATATTCTTGCCAAAGAGATTATCCACGGGAATATCAAAGAAGCCCTGAATCTGAGAAGCGTGCAGATCCATGGTCAGCACACGGTCTGCGCCGGCACTGGTGATCAGGTTGGCAATGAGCTTGGCAGTGATGGGCTCACGACCCTTGGCCTTGCGATCCTGGCGGGCGTAGCCGAAATAGGGAATGACCGCCGTAATACGATAAGCAGAGGCGCGACGGAAGGCATCGATCATAACCAAAAGCTCCATCAGATTATCGTTGATGCGAGGCGGGCAGGTGGGCTGAATGATAAACACATCACAGCCACGGACAGATTCCGCACCGGTGACATTGATTTCTCCGTCGGCAAAGGTTCCAACAGTTACCTCGCCGATACCAATGCCCAGCTCTGTGCAGATGCCACGGGCCAGCTCGGGATGGGCGTTGCCGGTAAACACCCTGATTTTCTTTCCGGATAAATTCATGGCAGTACCTCTCTTATTTTCTGAGCCGTCGGACGGCTCTGATATTCAAATTATGTGTTATTTGCAACAAACATTATCCTGAATATAGGAAAAGGGGCCAATGCGGATATTGGCGGCGATGTGGCTGTGAAACACCTGAGAGCGTTGCACCAGGCATTGAGGGCCAATCTCGCTGTCGGCAATTTCCGTCCAGGGACCGACGATCGTTTCGCTGCCGATGGTGGTTTTTCCGCGGAGAATCGTCCCTGCAAGGAGCTTTGCGCCCGTACCCACCTTCACCTGCGGCTCTACATAGCAGCTTTCCCCGTCAAAAATCTCCACACCCTGCTGCACCAGACAGAAATTTCGATTGCGCTGCAAATAGCGGGAGAAATGTTGTAAGGCAGCGGGGCCGTCTACCGTATAAAAGCCCTCATTTTCGCTCAAAGTCGTGCAATTTTCGCTCAAGACCCGAGAAAAGTCAAATTCTCCGTCCAGCGCATCCATCAAAGCCTCCCGTCTGACCAGGCAGGCTGCCGCCGCCTGACTGCCCATACGGGGCAGATGAGGCAGATATACCACGGGGCCGGTGACGATGGTGATTTCCTCCTCGCCTTCATCGGCGGTGGAAAGAAAGACATGGAGCTGGTCGGCGGGATTGCTGTCGGCAGAGGTCATAACCTCCACGCCCTCGGGTAAACAGGAACGGGCCTCGGACACAAAGGCATCACGGCAGACTAAGAAAAAGCGTTCCACACCGTTTTCGTACAGGCTGTAGCTCAGCCAGCGCAGCAACGGCACGCCCTGCACAGGCTGTAACATCAAGGGATGCGGATCGCCGTGCTTGCTCGTATCATCGGGGATAAAAATCACAGCAGATAAGCCGTTCATGGTTTGTTCCCTCTCCTTTTTTGTTCGGTCTAAGCACTCTAATGGTATTATAGCAGAAACAGGTCATGAAGTCCACCGCTTTTGTGAAAGTTTTCCACCAAATTCCCGAAAAAAAAGAAGGGAGTTTTTGTAAAAAAAGGAAGAAAGCTTTTTTCTTCTAAGCTGTCACCTTGTTGCATATACTTTATCACATGGTACTTTCATGCCTTGCTGTAGGGGACGATGCCCACATCGTCCCGCCGTACGCACCATCAATACCGCACTGCACCAAGCCCCCCTTTGAAGGGGATAGCGAAGCGATTTTGATAACCGATTGCCGGTGG
>JAZOAV010000205.1:0-12485 GCA_045595645.1 Faecousia sp. | reverse complement strand
GAGAAGATGAAGGAGATCAACGAGGCCTACGATACACTGACCAAGGGTGGCAGCACCCAGCCCAACACAGGCAGAAGCAGCTATACGGGTAGCGGATCTCTTGCGGAGGTGCGGCGGCTGATTCAAATGGGTCAGTTGGATGCGGCAGAGTCCTATTTGGAAGGTGTCGCAAACCATAATGCTGAGTGGTACTATTTGCGAGGCGTGATTGCCCATCGCAGAGGATGGATGGACGAGGCGGCGCAGAATTTCCGCATCGCTGTGAACATGGATCCCACCAATATGGAGTATCGCAATGCGGTAAATTCCTGCGGACGGGGAGCCTACACATACCGTCAGGAGCAGTATGGGAACGGTGCCGGAAACGATGCCTGCTGTGACCTTTGCACCACACTGATGTGCATGAACTGCCTGTGTGATTGCTGCAATTAAATAATAAGGAGAGAAGCACTTTGATTCACAGTATGACCGGCTATGGCCGTGCCGTGCAGACCCTCCACGGACGGGAAATCACCGTGGAGCTGCGCTCGGTCAACAACCGTTTTTTAGATTGTAATGTTAAAATGCCCCGTGCCTTTTCCTACGCTGAGGATGCTATCAAGCAGAAGGTGAAGGAATTTGTGGCACGCGGCAAGGTGGATGTCTTTGTCACCGTGCAGGCCGTAGAGGAGCAGGCGATGAAGATCTCCCTCAACCGTCCTGTTTTGGAGGGCTACCTCAACGCCCTGCGCAGCATTGTTGCCGACTATGGTGTTCGGGACGATGTGAGTGCGACCTCGCTGGCCCGATTCCCCGATGTGTTTCTTGTGGAAAAGCCGGAGGAGGACGAGGCACAGAATATTGCGGATTTGGTTGCTGTAGCTCAGGAGGCCATTTGTGCCTACAATGCCATGCGCCAGACAGAGGGGGCTGCCATGGTGGCAGATCTTCGCAGTCGCAGTGCCACGATCCTGTCCTGCGTGGAGAAGGTCGAACAGCGCAGCCCCGTTACCGTGAAGGAATATCGTAAGCGTCTGGAAGCGCGCATGCGCGAAGTGTTGGAAAACACCAATTTGGATGAAAATCGTATTCTTATGGAGGCTGCTCTCTATGCAGACAAGGTTGCTGTAGACGAGGAAACCGTGCGCCTGCGCAGTCATTTGACCCAGATGGAGAGCTTGCTCAGTGGCGGCGGTGCCATCGGTCGGAAGCTGGACTTCCTGCTGCAGGAGATGAACCGTGAGGCCAATACCATCGGCTCCAAGGGCAATGACATTGAGCAGGCCCGCACGGTGGTGGAGATCAAGGCGGAACTGGAAAAAATCCGTGAGCAGATTCAGAATATTGAGTAAGCTATGAGATTGGTGAATATTGGATTTGGAAATCTGGTCTCCTCGGAACGGATGTTGACGGTGGTCAGCCCCGATTCGGCACCCATCAAGCGATTGATGCAGGAGGCAAAGGAGCGAGCCATGCTCATTGATGCCAGCTTTGGGCGCAAGACCCGTGCGGTCATCGTGATGGATACGGACCATGTGGTGCTGTCTGCCATTGCGCCGGAGACCATTGCCCGCCGCTTGGCAGATAAAGAAGGCGAGAGCTACCATGAGGAGGAAGACGAATGAAGCGAGGAAGAATCATTGTCGTTTCCGGCCCGTCAGGTGTGGGTAAGGGAACGGTGCTGAGAACCGTGATGGCGAAGCATCCGGAGCTGCAATTCTCTGTGTCCGCTACCACACGGGCCATCCGTCCGGGAGAGCAGGACGGTGTGCATTATTACTTTGTGGACAAGGCTCGTTTTGAGGAAATGATTTCTCAGAGTGAGCTGTTGGAATATGCCAGCTATGCAGGAAATTACTATGGAACGCCCCTGGCGCCCATGGAGGCTGCTCTGGAACAGGGCATCAGTGTGATTTTGGAAATCGAAGTGCAGGGTGCTTTGCAGGTTATGGAGAAGCTGCCTGAGGCGATTTCCGTGTTTATCGGCCCGCCTTCTTATGAGGAACTGCGCCGCCGTCTGCTGGGACGGGGTGATACGGCCCCTGAGATTGCGGAAAAACGCTTGGAAATTGCCGTAATGGAATGTAAAACAGCCCATCGTTATCAATATACCATTATCAATGAAACTGTGGAGCAGGCTGCTGCTGCCTTGGAAGCCGTGCTTTTGGCTGAGAGCTGCCGCTCTGAATATAACCCCATTGAATTTTAGGAGGAAGAACTATGCTGTATCCCGCTATGTCTAAGCTGCTGAGCAATATCAACAGCCGTTATTTGATGGTCAATGTCGTCGCCCGTCGGGCTCGTCAGATTTCCTTGGAGTCGGAAACCTTCCAGATTCCCTTGACGGAAAAGCCTGTCACTCTTGCTATTCAAGAAGTAGCAGATGGCAAGCTGGTCGCTTCCATTCCGGAGTAAAATAAGCAGAGGTAGGGTATGATAGGAAAAATTGCCGTTTCCGCTGCGATTTATGCCATTGATAAGCCCTACGACTATCGGATTCCCGATTCTATGGTATTGCAGCCCGGGCAGCGGGTACTGGTGCCCTTCGGAAAGGGCAACAAACGCTGCGAGGGCGTGGTGCTGGCTGTGGAGGAGGGCTTCGGTGAGGAGCTGAAATGCGTAGAGCAGGTGTTGGACAAGCAGCCTCTTTTGGATGAGAGGATGCTTCGTTTGGCTGCCTTCCTGCGGGAACGCTATTTCTGTACCTTTTATGATGCAATCAAAACCATTCTCCCTGCTGGTGTGTGGTTTTCCTCCAAGGAGCGTTATACCATTGCCGTAGAGAACTGGCGTGAGGAGATCCATCATCAGCCGGTGGCCTTGGCTGTGATGCAAAGCATTGCAGATTTGGGCGGCGAGGCAGAAGAAAGCATCCTGCGGCGGCAGTTTGAGGAAGAAGCGCTTCATAAGGCTTTGCACTATCTGCTGAGAAAGAAGCTTCTGACGGGTCAGACGGAGTGTCGTCGTGGGGTGCGGGATAAGACAGAGCGTATTGCTTGTCTTGCCTGTGCGCCGGAGGAAGCCCTGCAATATGCCAACAGTAAGAGAAGGTCTGCCCCTTTGCAAACGGCGGTACTGGAGTTGTTGTGCAATTTAGGCGAATGCGCCGCCAAGGATTTGCGCTATTATACCGGCGCAACCGGCGCAGTGCTCAAGCGTTTGGAGACCTTGGGCTATTTGTACTTTACGGAGGAGGAAGTCCTGCGCATTGAGAAGGTACAAGCCGCACCTGTGTCGGGAGAGCTGCACTTGAATGAGCAGCAACAGCGGGTCTATGAAAGCCTGCGAGAGTACCAACAGGGAGTATCTTTGCTCTACGGTGTGACAGGAAGCGGAAAAACCTCCGTCTATATCCGATTGATTTATGATATTTTGGAGCAGGGGAAATCTGCTATTGTTTTAGTGCCTGAGATTGCCCTGACACCCCAGCTTTTGGGTCTGTTTGCTGCCCACTTTGGGGAAAAAGCAGCGGTGCTTCACAGCGCTCTGCGTATCACAGAGCGTTACGACACATGGAAACGCATTCGCAGTGGAGATGCACGGGTGGTTTTGGGTACCCGCTCTGCGGTATTCGCACCGGTGCAGAAGCTTGGCCTGCTCATCGTGGATGAGGAGCAGGAGCATACCTATAAATCCGAGCAGTCGCCCCGTTATCATGCCCGCGAGGTTGCTATGTACCGTGGGGCAAAGGAAGGGGCTCCTGTGCTGCTTGGCTCAGCAACGCCCTCGGTGGAAACCATGTATCGGGCGAAAACCGGCATATATCGCTTTTATACCATGTCGCGGCGATATAATCAGAAGCCTCTGCCGCCGGTAGAAATTGTGGACATGAAACAGGAGCTGAAAAGCGGCAATGCCACTGCCATCAGTGAGCCGTTATTGCTTGCCTTGCGGGAGAATATTGCCAAGGGACAGCAATCCATCCTGTTCCTCAACCGGCGAGGCAGCAGCAGAATGCTCAGCTGTGTGAGCTGCGGCTATGTGCCGGAGTGTCCCGGCTGCACCGTGAATCTCACCTATCACAATGCAAACGGGAGGCTGATGTGCCACTACTGCGGCCATTCCATTCCTGTCTTTGCCCGCTGTCCTGTGTGCGGCGGTCCCTTGAAGCAAATTGGCTTCGGCACGCAAAAGGTGCAGGAACAGCTTCAAAACCTTTTACCCAATACGGAGATTCTTCGCATGGATGCCGACAGTGTTTCGGCGGTGAATACCCATGAAAAGCTGCTCAAGCGTTTTCGGGAGGAGAAAATTCCTGTTTTACTGGGAACGCAGATGGTGGCGAAGGGCTTGAATTTTGAAAATGTGACCTTGGTGGGCGTGTTGGATGCGGATATGTCCCTGTATGTGGGGGATTATCGGGCTGGTGAGACGACTTTCAGCATGGTTACGCAGGTTATTGGCCGTGCCGGTCGGGGAGAATTGGGTGGCAGAGCCATCATTCAGACCATGACACCGGAAAATCAGGTGATTTGTCTGGCGGCACAGCAGGACTATGACCGTTTTTATGAAGCGGAGCTACCCCTGAGAGAGCTGCGCCGTTGTCCGCCTCTGCGGGATTTGCTCAGCCTGACCTTCCATGGTCGGGAGGAGGAACGGGTTTGGGAGGCAGCTAAGCGCTTTCGCGCCCTGTTACAAACCCAATTACACAGCGAATTTTACCACGACGAGGAGGTTGCGCTCCTCGGTCCGGCCCCTGCTCAGGTGGCTCGTGTGAACTATATTTACCGCTGTAGATTGACCTTGAGCTGTAAAAACACTCGCAGTTTGCGGCAGCTTTTGTCCTATCTGATGCGGGAATTTGTTAAAGATAAGAGAAATAAAGATGTTGGTATTTTTGCCGATGTCAACAGCAACGAATAGGAGAAATAATATGGGATTGAGGAAGATTTTGACTCAGGAAGAAGCCACTTTGCATAAGACTTGCCGTCCTGTGACCAATTTTGATGCCAAGCTTCACGCTCTGTTGGATGATATGGCTGATACATTGGCTGAGGCCAACGGTGTGGGTCTGGCTGCACCCCAGGTGGGGATTCTGCGGCGGGTTTTCATTGTGGATACGGGAGAGGACATTCTGGAATTTATCAATCCCGAAATCTTGAAAACGGAAGGGGAGCAGGATGGCCCTGAGGGCTGTCTGAGTATTCCCGGGGAATATTGGATGGTCAAGCGTCCCATGAAGGTCAAGGCTCGTGCTCAGGACAGAGATGGAGAGTGGTTTGAGGTGGAGGCAGAGGAGCTGATTGCCCGTTGCATATGCCACGAAAACGACCATTTGGACGGCCATCTTTACACAGAGCGAGCCTATCATAAGCTGACGGAAGAAGAATTGGAGCAGATGTACGGAACGGAGGAGGACGACGAATGAGAGTCGTTTTTATGGGAACACCGGATATTGCCGCAACCTGTTTGCGCCGCTTGCTGCAAAGTGAGCAGGAAATCATCGGTGTTTACACAAAGCCGGATATGCCCAAAAATCGTGGCATGAAGCTGGAAATGTCGGATGTGAAGAAGGTTGCACTGGAGGCAAATCTGCCTGTGTATCAGCCGGTGAGCTTCAAGGACGATGAAGTGTACGAGGAATTGAAGGCACTGCAGCCGGATTTGATTGCTGTGGTGGCTTATGGCAAGATTTTGCCGCAACGGGTGTTGGATATTCCCCGTTTGGGCTGTGTTAATATTCATGCCAGCATTTTGCCTGAATTGCGTGGCAGCGGCCCCGTACAGTGGGCGATTCTCAATGGTATGGACGAAACCGGTGTGACGGCTATGTATATGGCCGCGGAGATGGATGCGGGCGATATCATCGAGATTCGTAAAACACTCATCGAGCCTTATGAAAATGCGCAAAGCCTTTTGGATCGCTTGGCTCTGATTGGCGGCGATTTACTGGTGGATACCTTGCATGCGATAGAAGTCGGCACGGCAAAGCGCACACCCCAGGACAGTAGCCGTGTGACCTTTGCGCCCATGCTGAGTAAGGCTTTGTGTCCTATCGATTGGACAAAAAGTCCCCGTGAGATTATTGATCATGTGCGGGGCTTAGACCCCTGGCCTGTGGCAACCACGGAGATTCAGGGGAAACGCTTTAAAATTTATGCCGTCCGTCCCACGGGAAAGACGACAAACAAGGAAGCTGGCAGCCTGCTTTCTGTAACAAAGGAAGGCTTGGAGGTCGCCTGCGGCGGCGGAAATGTGCTGGTCATTACCACTCTGCAAGCCGAAGGCGGCAAGCGGATGGCGGCACCGGATTACTTCCGCGGGCATCCCCTTGATCTATGATGACGGCGAGAGAAGCGGCCCTTCGGGCGTTGATGGCCTGTGCTAAGCAGGGCGCATGGTCGGACGGCATTTTGAAGGAGCTGCTGTCAAATATGGATCGACGGGAGGCGGCATTGGCCAGCCGACTGTGTTATGGTGTGCTGCAAAATCGTCTGCTGTTGGACTTCCGCATGGAGGGCTTTGTCAAAGGGAAATTGCAGCCTGTAGTTCGGGAAATTCTCCGTTTGGCTGTGTATCAGCTAACGGAAATGGACAAAATCCCCCCGTCTGCGGCGGTGAATGAAGCGGTGGAGCAGGCAAAACGCCGTGCCAATCCGCAAGCGGCTCGTGTGGTCAACGGAATACTGCGCTCTATGCTTCGGGCAGAAGCCTTGCCTGAACCTAAGGATCTGAGCGTGAAATACAGCCATCCCAAGGAGCTGACCGAACTGCTCCGTTCTTGTTATGGTGAGAAAACGGAAGCACTGTTGGCGAGTCACAACCGTACACCGGAGACGGTCTTACAGGTGAATACCTTGTATGCAACAGCACAGCAGGTGGAGCAAGCTCTTTTGGAAGCGGATGCAAAGGTGGCGGCGCATCCTTGGCTGCCTGATTGCTTTACTGTCAGTGGAACGGGCAATTTGGAACGCTTGGAGGCGTTCCAAAAGGGCTGGTTCTATGTGCAGGATGCGGCAGCTCGCTTGGCGGTAGAGGCGGCGGGCTTGCAGGCGGGACAGCGGGTTTTGGATTGCTGCGCTGCACCCGGCGGCAAGAGCTTTGCCGCAGCGATCGCCATGAAAAATCAGGGGACACTGTTCTCCTGCGATATCCATCCGCATAAGCTGAGGTTAATAGAAAAGGGTGCTGCCCGTTTGGGCATCACCATTCTGACGACGCACTTGCAGGATGCTTCTGCCTTTGTTCCCGAATGGGAGGGAAGCATGGACACAGTGATTGCCGATGTGCCTTGCTCCGGCTTGGGCGTGATCCGCAAGAAGCCGGATATCCGCTACAAGGATTTGGCGCAGACGGAAGCCCTGCCCCCGTTGCAGTGCAGAATTTTAGACAATCAAGCCCGCTATGTCAAGCCCAACGGCGTGCTGTTGTTCAGCACCTGCACCATTCTCCCCAGAGAGAATGAGGCGGTAGCGGAGGAATTTTTGAAGAAACATCCGGAGTTTATCTTGGAGAGTGTGGAATATCCCGCAGGTTCGGGTATACCGACGGCTGGGATGACAACACTGCTTCCTTGTGATTACGGAACAGACGGATTTTTCATTTGTAAATGTAGGAGGAAGCCTTGAAGGACATCAAATCCATGACCCTGACAGAGGTGGAGCAGGAAATGCTCGCTTTGGGCGAGCCGAAATTTCGTGCGAAGCAGATTTATACTTGGCTCCATCGGGGTGTGCGCAGTTTTGGGGAGATGAGCAATCTTTCTAAGGCCCTGCGGGAACGGCTTGCGGAGGAGTATGCTCTGGACTGTCCCACGGCGGCCCGCCGTTTGGAAAGCAAAAAGGACGGCACAATTAAATATTTGTGGCGTTTGGCTGACGGGAACTGCGTGGAAAGTGTTTTGATGCGATATCATTACGGCAACACGGTTTGCATCTCCTCAGAGGTGGGCTGTCCTATGGGCTGCGCCTTCTGTGCCTCCACCTTGGGTGGTTTGGTGCGGCGATTGAAGCCCTCGGAGATGTTGGATCAGGTGTTGTTTACCGAGATCGATTCGGGTTTGCCTATTTCCAATATTGTGCTGATGGGGATCGGAGAGCCCTTGGATAACTATGAAACGGTGCTCCGTTTTCTGGAACTGGTCAACTCGCCGGAAGGCATGAACATCGGCATGCGCCACATCAGCCTGTCTACCTGTGGCGTGGTGGATAAAATTGAGGCGCTGGCAGAGAAAAATTTACAGCTTACCCTCTCTGTATCCCTCCACGCGCCCACGGACGAAATTCGCAGCGGCATTATGCCCATCAATCGGAAGTTCCCTGTGGACACGCTGTTGAGTGCCTGCAAACGCTATTTTGAAAAAACAGGGCGGCGCATTTCTTTTGAATATGCCATGATTCGTGGTGTAAATGATACACCGGAAATTGCAAAAATTTTAGCAAAAAAACTCAAGGGAATTGCTGCCCATGTGAATTTGATTCCTCTGAACGATGTGGAGGAAAGCCCTCTGAAGCCCAGCTATCCCCAGACGGTGCGGGCATTTCAGACGAGCTTGGAAGAACAAGGGATTCCTGCCACGGTGAGAAGAACCTTGGGGAGCGATATCAATGCCTCCTGCGGGCAGTTGCGCAGGAAATTTGAAAAAGGAAAGGGGTGAGACACCTTGGAAGCTTGGGGTTTGACGGATGTAGGCAACATCCGAGAGCAGAATCAGGACTATTATCAGATTTCCCGATTGGATGAAGATGCGCTTTTGGCTGTCGTTTGTGACGGCATGGGCGGTGCGAAGGCGGGTAATGTAGCCAGCCGATTGGCGTGCGAGGTGTTTACTGAGGAGGTCGCCCGTTCTTTCAAAAGAGAAATGACGCTGGACGAGATGGAGCGCGTGCTTCGCTCGGCAGCCAGTCTTGCCAATGTGTCAGTGTATGAGCATTCTCAGCTCAGCGAGGAATTCCGGGGCATGGGCACCACTTTGGTGGCGGTCTTGCACTGCCCTATGGGGACACTGGTGCTGAATATCGGTGACAGCCGTGCTTATCATATTGGATCTGAGGGTGTGCGCTGTGTAACGACTGACCATTCTGTGGTGCAGCTTATGGTACAACGGGGAGAACTGACTCCTGAGCAGGCGAAAAACCATCCCAGCAAGAATTTGATCACCCGTGCCGTGGGTCCGGGTGCGCAAGTGACAGCAGATGTCTTTTCTCTGTCGATGCAGGCGGGAGATTTCCTGCTCTTGTGTACGGATGGTCTGTCCAATCAGATGGCAGATCAGGAGATTTTGTTTGAGGTTATCCATGGTGCGCGGACAGACGATTGTTGTCAGCGATTGTTGGAAATTGCCAAGGAGCGTGGTGCTCCCGATAATGTGACCTCGGTTTTGATTTCTTTATAATTCAGATATATTTCGGCTGCCGTTCGCCGCTGAGAACGGGCCGCAGCTGCGGCAAGGAGTCACTATGGAAAGTTACATAGGAAGACTGCTGGACAATCGGTACGAGATTTTAGAGGTAATTGGTACCGGTGGGATGGCAGTGGTATATCGCGCACTGGATCATCGCTTGAATCGACCGGTTGCGGTCAAAATTCTGAAGGATGACCTGTCCCGCAATCAGGAGTTCCGCCGTCGCTTCCATGCGGAATCTCAGGCGGTTGCCATGGTTTCCCATCCTAACATTGTCGGTGTCTATGATGTGTCCCGCACAGGCGAGGCAGATTATATTGTGATGGAGCTGATTGAGGGTATTTCTCTCAAGCAGTATTTGGAGCGTAAGGGTAACCTGAATTGGCGGGAAACGCTGCATTTCTCCATCCAAATCGCAAAAGCTTTGGAGCATGCCCATGCAAAGGGCATTGTCCATCGGGATATTAAGCCTCATAATATTATGATTCTCAAGGACGGCAGTGTGAAGGTAGCCGATTTCGGCATTGCCCGCGTGGGCTCGTCCAAGAATACCCTGACCAGAGAGGCTTTGGGTTCGGTGCATTACATTTCTCCCGAACAGGCCAAGGGTGCGCATGTGGACAACCGCAGTGATTTGTACTCTCTGGGTGTTGTTATGTATGAAATGCTCACCGGTCGTCCTCCTTATGACGGAGAAACACCGGTTGCTGTGGCAATTCAGCATATCAACGGCGGAGCGCATTGTCCCAGTGAACTGGTGACCGGCATTCCTCTTGGCTTGGAGCAGATCACGCTTCACGCTATGAACTACAATCTCAATATGCGCTATGCCAATGCAACAGAGATGCTGCGGGATATGGAGGAATTCCGTAAGAATCCTGCCATTACCTTTACCTTTGGAAGCCCTGCGCCTGTGGTGATCCCTGTGATCCCTGTAAAGCAGGATAATCGCAGCACGGAAGAAGCACTTGCCGCAGAGCGGGCTCGTCGGGAGGCAGAGGAAGAGGAAGAAAAGCATCGCAAAATCTTGACAGTGGCGATTGCTGCTGCAGCGGTTTTGTTTGTGATTTTGGTGGTAGTGCTGGTGCTGACGATCACCAGCGGTTCCTCAGATAACGAGGGTACGACTCAAAGCACGGCAGAGCAGGAATATGTGCTGGTGGATGATTTTGTCGGCATGCGTTTGGAGGACATAGATCCGCGGGATTATCCCAATTTGAATGTGGATGTGGAAGATGTGGATGAAGCCTACAGCGAAAAGTATGAGGCAGGCTACATCATTCGTCAGACTCCGGAGGCACATTCCGAAGTGCGCCCCGGCAGGACTGTGAGCTTTACCGTCAGTTTGGGTAAAAATGAGAACATTATGCCCGATTTCGTCAATAAATCAGAGGAGGAAGCCTTTGACTACCTCAAGGATTTGAAGCTTGGGCTGAACATTATGATTCAGGAAGAAAGCAGCGAGGAAATCAGCAAGGGCTATATCATTCGTACTGAACCTTCCGTGGGTGAGGAACTGAGCAAGAGCCAAAATGTCACCCTCTATGTGAGCCTTGGCTCCAATAAAATGCCCGATCTGCGGGGCGAGGCTGCTGACGATGCACAGACCCGCCTGGACAAGATGGAAATCAATCTGAAAATTCAGATTGAGGAAGAAGCCAGTGAATCCGTGCCCAAGGGCTATGTTATCCGCACTGAGCCTGCCGCCGATGCAAGACTTGCCAAGGGACAGGGGGTTGTGCTCTATGTGAGTGCAGGCTCTGACCGTATGATGGATGTGATCGGTGAGTCCTTGGAAAATGCCATTACTCGCCTGAAGGCGATGGAGTTGGATTTGAAGTTCGTCACCGATTTGGAGGAGGACAGTGAAAGCGTGCCCGAGGGTAAGGTCTGCCGCACCGAGCCTGCCGCAGGCGATAAGCTGGTCAAGGGTCAGCAGGTTATGATCTATATCAGCACGGGCAGTAGATATGCCATTGTGCCCAATGTGCTGGGTAAAACGCCGGAGGAGGCCAAGCGGATCTTAGAGGAGGCCAAGCTGGTTTGCACCATCAGTCAAGACAGCTACTACTACGAGGGTGTGGAAGAAGGACATGTAGGTGCTATGAGCGTACTGCCGGAAACCCGTGTTGACAAGGGTTCTGCCATTATCCTCTATTTGTGTGCGGAGCCGGAGGAAACGGAGCCCACAACAGAGTCCACCTCCGCAACACCTTCGGAAAGCAGTTCCTCTGAGGTTCCCGCTACATGAGAGGGCGAATTATTAAAGCACTCAGCGGATTTTACTATGTTCACGGAGAGAGTGGCGTAGTGACGGAATGTCGCGCCCGTGGCATCTTCCGCAAGCAACATCTCACACCTTTGGTGGGCGATGAGGTAGAATTCTCCGTGGAACGGGGAAAGGGCATGGTCGAAGCCATTGTTCCACGGAAAAACAGCTTTATCCGTCCTGCTGTCAGTAATCTGGATGCCTTGGTCATTTTGGCATCCGGTGCAAATCCTGTAACCGATCCCTTTCTGATTGACCGTGTGGCTGCCATTGCGGGAGATCAAAATGTTCCTGTGCTGTTGTGCGTTAACAAGACGGATTTGCAGGACGGGGCAGAGTTGATCGGTATTTACCGTCGGGCAGGCTTTGCCGTTTATCCCACCAGTGCAGAAACAGGTGAGGGTGTGGAAGCACTGCGGGAAGCCATTCTTGGCAAGACTGTGGCGTTTACAGGTAACTCCGGTGTGGGCAAGTCCAGTATTCTTAACCGTCTGAATGAAAGCTTGTCTATTGCTACGGGAGAAGTATCCCAAAAGTTAGGCAGAGGTCGCCATACTACGCGACATGTGGAGCTGTACGGTTTGGGACAGAACACCTATGTCATTGATACACCGGGTTTTTCATCCTTTGATACGGAGCAGATGGAGTTGATTTTGAAGGAAAATCTGCAATATGCCTTCCCTGACTTTGCTCCCTTTGTGTGCAAGTGTCGCTTTCCCAACTGTGCCCATCTCAAGGAGCGAGACTGTGCCGTTCTGGAGGCACTGGACAGCGGCAGGATTGAAGTCAGCCGCCATGCAAGCTATGCCCGTCTCTACGAAAGTGCCAAGGAAATCAAGCTCTGGGACAGAAAAAAAGAATAAGCGCCGCCCCCTGCACATAGGCTTGTGCAGG
>JAZOAV010000204.1:0-12517 GCA_045595645.1 Faecousia sp. | reverse complement strand
CCACGGAAAAAGCCTTCAAAATTTAAACCAAACGCATCCGTTTTCGTGCGGATTCATAAACAGCCTCATGGCGGGAGTAACCCCCCGCCCTACGGTGTCTCACTTGACATGTTTGTAGGGCGGGGGCTTGCTCCCGCCGTCACCTTAGATGTATATACAAGTTATTTTACAGTCCCTTGCTCTTTTGTGTAGTAAATAATCATTTCCGCAGTATGGCGAATAATGTCAAATTCCTTTTCCGTATCCAGCAGACCTCGGAAATTGACCCCGCCGGTAAGAAGATTCGCCAGCACCAAGCCCACCAGTTCACCGTTAATATCCTTGCGGATGGAGCCGTCGGCAATGCCGGCACACAGGGCATCTCTTGCCGGACGATCCAGATTATTCACCTGCATAGAGCCGAAGCGCATGTAATCCAAATGGTAGGACAGGCCCTCCCGCATGGAATAAGAGCCCATGTCCTGCAAAAAGGAGATGTACTCCGGATGGGCTTCGTAGGTGACAACATAGGCACGGATGATGCGAGAAAAGGCATCAAATCCACTCTCATCGGGTTTCATTTCTACCAAGCAACGCTCCCGATGCTCGGAAAGATAGGCTTGCAGCAGGTGGTTTGCCACCGCCACGGCGATGGATTGTTTATTGCCGAAATAACGATAAACCGACATGGACGACAGCTTGGCAAGAGACGCAATTTCTGCCACAGTGGTTTTTTCTATTCCATTTTTGAGAAACAGCTCCGTTGCTGCTTCCACAATCGCTTTATGGGTGGTCTGGCGTTCCTCTGCTCGTGTCATGGCTGCCTCCATTTGTGTTAGTTTGAGTAACAGTTTTTTACACTATAGCAGATTGGATTGCCTATGTCAAATGCTTTTTACACAAACAATATGACAAGTCCTGCCAAAACAGGTTGATGAAGCAGGTAGATTTCCAAAGAATGTCGTCCACAAAAGGAGAAAAAGCGGAAGTTTTTGCTCCAATCCGGAAGCAAACTGCATTTTTTGCGGTATGCACTTTTTCCGATGGCGGCACCAAGGAGAAACCAGCCGAGGCCGGGGAATAAGGGAAAGAAGTCACTACCCGTGAACACGCGACCGGAGCGCAGACCGATAGGAAAGAGGAAGTCCACATCCACTTGTATTTCCCGCATCCAAAAGCCCAGCACGATAAAGGCAAGTCCGACAAGTGCCAATGCCCAGTGGGGCAGCCGCTTAAACAGAGGATACAGAAGCATACAACAGCTTAAAAGATGCAAAATTCCGAACCAAATCCGTAGGTTTCTCATGCCCAAAAAGGCTTCGGCAAACAGTGTCGCATAGCTGATCAGCAGAGCAGCACCGAGGACATAGATCCCCCGTTTGACGGTTTTTCTTCCCAAAGTGACACAAATGCCGGATATCAGCACAAACAGCACATGGCCGTACTCCTGAATGAAATAGGCCCATTGAGGAATATCCAGCTCCATGCCACCAAAGGTGATCAGGTCATAAAAGAAGTGGACAACGACCATACCCAAAATACAGATCCCACGCAGAGCATCCAGCTCCCAAACCCGCTGCTTCATTGATTCTCCTCCTCCAATACCCGATAGGCGACCTTGCCCACCAAGGTTTTCGGCAGCTCGTCCCGAAATACGATCTCCGATGGCAGGGCATATCTTGCAATACGCTCCTTGCAGTAGCACATCAGATCTTCCTTGATTGCTTCAGAAGGCTTAAATTCCGGCCGCAGAACCACATAAGCCTTGATGCGCTGCATTTTGTACGGATCCTTGACTCCAATGACACAGGAATACAACACAGCCTCATTGCCGTCAATGATATTTTCAATCTGAGAAGGATAGACATTGTAGCCGGAGGTGATGATCATGCGCTTCATGCGCTGCTTAAAATAGACAAAGCCATCGGCATCCATGGTGCCCAAATCGCCAGTGTGCAGCCAAATACGCCCATCGGCATGGTGGCGCAGAGCCAAGGCGGTTTCCTCGGGATCATCCAAATAGCCCAGCATAACGGTCGGGCCGCTGAGACAAATCTCACCTTCGCCGTTGCACGGTTCCGTGCTTTCCGGCTTGACGATTTTATAATAGGTATCGGGGAAGGGAATCCCGATAGAGCCTTCCCGCGCATAGGCAAATGGGGTGAGACAGCTTGCGGTGACACATTCCGTAGTGCCGTAGCCCTCGCGGATCTGCACCTTTGCATGATGCGCCTTTAAGAAGGCATCCACCTTGCGCTTGAGCTCCACGGACAGGCTGTCGCCGCCGGAAAACACGCCCATGAGGAAGGACATATCCAACTTTTCCAAGCCCTCCGCACGCAAAAGTGCTTCAAAAAGAGTGGGTACACCGGGGATGAAATTGGGCTTCTTTGTCCGCAGCAGCTTGGCATAGGTCTTGACCGAGAAATTGGGCACCAAAATGCACTTGGCGCCGCCAACAAGGGCTGTGTGAATGCCCACGCCCAAGCCAAATCCGTGAAAAATAGGCATCACGGAGAGCATGGACTTCGCCTGAATACTTTCGTAGCCGCTTGCGGCAATCGTTTGCAAAGCCAAGGCATTCATATTCAGATGGGACAGACAAATACCCTTGGTAGTACCCGTAGTACCGCCGGAGTAGAGAATACAGGCACATTCTTCCTTTTTCCCATCATCGGAGGGCAATGTGCCATCCGCCTGTTTCAAAAGCTCTGACCACAGGATATAGCTGTCGTTTCTGGGCAGTTTGGGGTACTTCTTTGCCTCAGTCAGTGCAAAACCGATTTTCATCAAAGGAGAAAGCTCGTCCTCTAACTGTGCAATCAGTACAGTGGGCATGATTTCTGCGGCGGTACAGGCGGCACAGACCTTTTCGTAGAAGCGATCCAAGGTCAAAATCGCCTTGCTCTTGGAGCAATTCAGATAGAAGGTGATTTCCTGCTTGGCAGACAGGGGATGAATCATATTTGCAACGGCTCCGATGCGGCTGAGGGCATAGAAGCAATCCACCGCCTGTGGACTATTGGGCATACAGATGGTCACACGGTCGCCCTTACGGATGCCCAAACGGTACAAGGCAGAGGCCGCACGGAGAATACGGGTAGCAAATTGCTGATAGCTTGTGCGCTTGCCCATAAATTCGTAGGCACACAGGGTGGGACAACGCTCCGCTGTTTGCAGAACAAGCTGGCTCAGAGTAAGGTCGGGATACGCAATATGATGCGGCATATTGCCGTAAAAACGCAGCCAAGGGGAAGAAGGTGTCATGACATTGCTCCTTTTCGTTGTGTTGGAAAATTATATCATAGCCCTTTTGAAAAATAAATAGGCAAATTTTGAAAGATGCTCTTTATTTCTGCGGTAAAATGTAATAAAATAAAATAGACTATCAATCAATACATAGGAGCAGACATGACGAAGAATTTTGAAGAACGCTTTGTGGAAGCGAGAAGAAGCTATATTGCAAAACAGTTTTCGCATATGAATCCTCGGCAGTTGGAAGCGGTGCTGACCACCGATGGGCCGCTGCTGCTTTTGGCAGGCGCAGGAAGCGGCAAGACCACCGTTTTGATCCATCGCATTGCCAATCTGCTGCGCTTTGGCAGTGCCTCCGATTCCCCCGAAGTGCCCTACGGTGTGACGGAAGAAGATGTACTGTTCCTGGAGGCCGAGGTAGCCCATCCTACTATGGAAGGAGCGGAGCGGGCAGAGACTCTGTGTCGGCTGGATCCCGCTGCACCTTGGTCGGTCATTGCCATCACCTTTACCAATAAGGCGGCTAACGAGCTGAAATCCCGATTGGCGTCTATGCTCGGCCCCAGTGCGGAGAATGTGTGGGCCATGACCTTCCACTCCGCCTGCTGTCGGATTCTCCGTCGGGAAATCGACCGTTTAGGCTATGACCGCAGCTTTACCATCTACGATACCTCCGATTCCGAGCGGGTCATTAAGGAAATTCTGAAAGACAGAAATCTGGACGAGAAGATTTTTCCCCCAAGAAGTGTCCTTGGGATGTTCTCCAAGGCCAAGGATAAGCTCCGCAGTCCCGAGGACTTTGCCTTTGACGCGGGAGACGACTACCGCATGAAGCGCATTGCCGAGATGTATGCCGAGTATCAGAAGCGGCTAAAGGCTTCCAACGCCTTGGACTTTGACGACATTATTCTGCTGACAGTGCAGCTTTTGCAGAATTTTGAGGAAGTGCGGGAATATTATCAACGGAAATTCCGCTATGTGCTCATTGACGAATATCAGGACACCAATCATCTGCAATATCTGCTGTCCTCCCTTTTAGCAGGGGGCTACCGCAATATCTGCGTGGTGGGTGACGACGACCAGAGCATTTACCGCTTCCGTGGGGCGACCATCGAGAACATTCTCAGCTTTGAACAGCAGTACCGTGGGGCAAAGCTCATCCGTTTGGAGCAGAACTACCGTTCTACGCAGATGATTTTGGATGCCGCCAACAGCGTGATTTCCAATAACCGCGGAAGAAAAGGGAAGAAGCTATGGACAAAGAATGGTACAGGTGAAAAGATCCTCCACTATGAGGCTTCCAATGAAACGGACGAGGCGAATTTCGTTCTCAATTCCATTTTATCGGAAAGCAAAGGACAGCATTATAAAAATTTCGCCATTTTGTACCGCACCAACGCCCAATCCAACGCCTTGGAAGGTGCCTGCAAGCGCATGGGCGTGCCCTATCGCATCATCGGCGGCACTCGCTTCTTTGACCGTGCAGAGGTCAAGGATATGCTGGCTTATCTGTGGGTCATCAACAACCGAGCCGATGATTTGCGCCTGAAGCGCATCCTGAATCAGCCCCCCAGAGGCATTGGTGCCAAAACGGTGGAAATCATCGAGCGGCAGAGCAACGCCGCAACGAAGCCCCTCTACGATGTGATCAGCGACCCCTACAACTATCCCAGCCTGAAATCTGCCGCCCAAAAGCTGATGAATTTCAGCGTTTTGATTGAAGAATGTGCAGAGCTGTTAGACACACTGCCCCTGCCTGACTTCTATGAGGAGCTGTTGATCCGCACGGGCTATGTGGCGATGCTGGAACAAAAAGATGATGCGGAAAACCGCGCCCGATTGGAAAATGTTCGCGAATTAAAATCCTCCCTCGTGAATTATGTGCAAAATACGGACACTCCGAGCTTAAACGGCTTTTTGGAGGAGATCGCCCTCTATACAGACATCGAGCAGTACGACAAAGAGGCCGATGCCATTGTAATGATGACCATGCACTCGGCAAAGGGCTTGGAATTCCCCTATGTCTTTTTGGTGGGTGCGGAGGAAAATCTGTTCCCCGGCTCCCGTGCCATCGGGGATGCGGAGGAAATGGAGGAGGAGCGGCGGCTGTGCTATGTGGCCATAACCCGTGCCAAGGAACGGCTGACCATCACATCTGCCCGTCAGAGAATGCTCTACGGTCACACCACCGTGAACCGCCCTTCCCGTTTCTTGCGGGAGATTCCGCCGGAACTGATGTTGGAGAAGGAGTCGGAGATTCCGTCCTACCACCAGCCGATTTACCGTCAGCCCGCACCCTATAGCTTCCGTCAGGAAGCACCCGCCCCCAAGCAGGTGGCATTGCCCGACTTCAAGAAGGGCGATATGGTGCGCCACGATGTCTTTGGCAACGGTCTGATTCTGTCTGTTTTGAAAATGGGCAATGATGCCATGCTGGAAATCGCCTTTGATGATGTTGGCACTAAGCGGCTTATGGCTGTTACGGCGGCGAAGCGGATGCAACGCCTGTCATAATTGCAAATGCGGGAGCATAGCTATCCATGAGGTGGTTTGATGTCCCGTGAACAGCGAAATCGTCTGCGGCTGTACTTTTGCATAACCGTAGCGGTCTTGGCACTCCTTTCCCTCTATTTTCGTCTGCACCTTGCTCCCATGGCCGATCGTCTAATCGCCACGCAGGTGGATAATCAGGCCAGTGATGCCATCAATCTTGCCATTGGAGAGCAGGTGGCACTGGGCGATATTGCCTATGATCGCATGGTATCCATTGAAAAAAACGCAGATGGCACGGTGACGGCGGTACGCACGAACATTGCCGAAATCAATCGCCTGAAAAGCGAGGTCTTGCAGCGGGTAGACAGCAAGCTGCAAATGCTCTCCACGGAGGAGCTGAGCGTACCCTTCGGCAGTGTGTTTCTGCCTGAGATTTTCTCAGGGGAGGGGCCCGAGCTTTTTGTGCGGGTGCTGGCGGTGCGTACCTCCGATGCCATGTTTCGCAACAGCTTTCACAGCGCAGGCATTAACCAAACCCTGCATCAGATTTTTATTGATATCCATGTGACGATTACGATTTTAACATGGTCAGGTACACAGGAAATTGCGGTGGACTCTGCTGTTCTGGCAGCGGAAACCGTCATTGTCGGTACGGTACCGACGACCTACTTCGGTTTGGAGGAAACACCATGAATCCCAAAGATGAAATCCAACGGCTGACCCAAATTTTGGAGGAAGCCAATCACAAATATTATGTACTGGATGCCCCCGACATGGCAGACTTTGAATATGACCGTCTGCTGCGGGAGTTGGAAATTTTGGAGGCGCAGTACCCCGAATACGCCAGCCCTCTTTCTCCCACCA
The DNA here is from genome assembly GCA_045595645.1 of Faecousia sp. GTDB lineage: Bacteria > Bacillota > Clostridia > Oscillospirales > Oscillospiraceae > JAZOXB01. Next base: position 5,926 of record JAZOAV010000204.1, on the reverse strand, counting down.
AGCGAGTGGGCGGCACGGCGCTCAGCCATTTTGAAAAGGTGGAGCATCCCGTTCCGCTGGAGAGCTTGCAGGATGTCTTTTCCTCGGAGGAGGTACAGGACTTTGATGCCCGTCTGCGAGAAAGTGCGCAGGATGCAGTATATTCCGTAGAACCCAAGGTAGACGGCTTGTCCGTTGCATTGGAATATGTAGACGGAGAATTTCTGCGAGGTGCGACCCGTGGAGACGGAAATATTGGCGAAGATGTGACGGAAAATCTGAAAACCATCCGCTCCATTCCCATGCACTTAGACAATGCCCCCCATCGGCTCATTGTACGAGGCGAGGTGTTCATGCCCCGAAGTGTGTTCGAGGAATTGAACGAAAAGCGGGAGGCACAGGGGCAAGCCCTCTTTGCCAATCCCCGCAATGCGGCAGCAGGCAGTCTGCGACAATTAGACCCTGCCATTGCCGCCGAGCGAAAGTTAGATATTCTAATTTTCAATCTACAGCTTGCCGAGGGCGTGCGCTTTACAAGCCATGCACAGACCTTGGACTATCTGCGGGAGCTCCGTTTCAAGGTGATTCCTTATCACCTGTGCAGCACCGCAGATGATGTGCTTTCCGTCATTGCCTCCATCGGGGAGCGTCGCTACGACTACCCCTTTGACATTGACGGAGCCGTGGTGAAGCTGAACGATTTGGAGGCACGGAAGCTCCTGGGCAGTACGGCAAAATTCCCTCGCTGGGCCTGCGCTTACAAATACCCGCCAGAGGTCAAGGAAACGGTTTTGCAGGACATCGTAGTACAGGTGGGGCGCACAGGTGTTCTGACCCCCAAGGCTGTTGTGGCTCCTGTTCGTTTGGCGGGGACGACCGTGACCAATGCTACACTGCACAATCAGGATTTCATCAGCCAAAAGGACATCCGCATCGGTGATACGGTGCGCATCCGCAAGGCAGGGGAGATCATTCCCGAAATTCTGGAGGTTGTGACCGATAAACGCCCCGAGGGGACAAGTCCCTATTATCTGCCCTGCTCCTGCCCCGTTTGCGGTGCACCCACAGAGCGGGACGAGGACGGTGCGGCTCTGCGCTGCACGGGCGCAGAGTGTCCTGCCCAGCTTTTGCAGAATATTTCCCACTTTGTCTCCCGTGGGGCCATGGATATTGAAGGCTTGGGCGAATCCATCGTACAACAGCTCATTGCGGCAGGAAAAATTTCCTCTCCTGCGGATATTTACGATCTCACGGTAGAAGATTTAAAGAGCCTTTGGAAAAGCGGCGGCAAAGCGGCACAAAATCTCTACGATGCCATTCAGCGGAGCAAAACGCAGGATGTGAGCCGCCTGATTTACGGCTTGGGCATTCGCCAGGTAGGGGAGAAGGCCGCTAAGCAGTTAGCCCGTAATTTCGGCTCTTTGGATCGCCTGATGGCGGCAAGCAGAGAAGAATTGACCGCCCAGCGGGACATCGGCGGCATCACTGCCGAGAGCATTGCCTCTTGGTTTGAACAGCCCCAAGCCCGTCATTTGGTGGAACGGCTGCGAGAGGCGGGAGTGAATTTTGAAAGCACGGCAGAGACGGCGGACAAGCGTTTTGCAGGTCTGACCTTTGTTCTCACGGGTGCGCTCAGCCTCTTTACCAGAGATGAAGCCACGGAAAAAATCGAAGCCTGCGGCGGTAAAGTCTCCGGCTCGGTTTCCAAAAAGACCAGCTTCGTAGTCGCAGGAGAAAACGCAGGAAGTAAGCTGAAAAAGGCAAATGATTTGGGAATCCCCGTTCTTTCCGAGGAGGATTTCCTGAAAATGCTTGCGTAAACGGCAAATGTGTGCTAAAATACATGGCTGTTGCGAAAGGAAGGATACAAATGAGAAAAGTCTTAGCCATTTTGGTCTGTCGAATTTTGACAATTATCGGTAAAATGGTCGGCAAGGGCACAAGTTTACCCGGGAAATATGCCCTGAAGGTCTGTCCCGACATTCTGCGGCGCATCCGCAAGCCCAAGACCATCATCGCCGTCACAGGCAGTAACGGTAAAACCTCTACGGTGGAGATGATTGCGGCCGTTTTGAAGGCCAACGGCAAAACCGTAGCCTACAACGAGGAAGGCTCCAACCAAATCGAGGGCGTGACCACCATGCTCCTCAACTCCTGCTCCCTTACAGGCAAGATGAAGCAGGATATTCTGCTCATTGAATCCGACGAGCGGTATACCCGCCATACCTTCAAGTGGTTCCATCCCACCCACTATATCATCACCAATCTCTATCGGGATCAGTTGACCCGTAATGGTCATACAGAATGGGTCTTTGATGCCATCAAGGACAGCATTTTCTCCAATACCAAGCTGATTCTCAACGCCGACGACCCCACCGTTTCTCTGTTCGGTCAGGGCAGGGAGGATGTGGTTTGGTTCGGCTTAGACCGCTGTGAGACGGACACCGAGGACTTTATCGGTGCTTACCACGACGGTGCGCTTTGCCCTGTCTGCGGCAAGCCTATGGACTACGATTATTACCACTACAATCACATCGGTAAGTATCACTGCAAGTCCTGCGGCTTCCGCCGTCACGATACTGACTATACGGTAACGGATGTGGATTTGGAAAATAATCGAATTGTCGTCAACAAAAAGGATGAAATTTCCCTTGCATTCCGAAGTATTTACAATATTTATAACATTTTAGCCACATACACCATTTGCGACCTTGTCGGCATTTCCGGCAAGAACACCGCCAAGGTGACCAGCGACTATATCCTGAAAAACGGCCGTTATGTGGAATTCACCTTGGGCGCACACAAGGGTATTTTCTTGGTGTCGAAGCACGAAAACTCCGTATCCTACGACATGTCCTTCCGCTATGCGGCAACGCAGAAGGAGCCTTGCAGTGTGGTCATCATCGTCGATGCGGTGAGCCGCAAATATTTCACCAGCGAGACCTCCTGGCTGTGGGATATCCACTTTGATTGGCTGAAATCAGACAACATTAAGCAGGTCTATCTGTGCGGCAAATACTGCAACGACTTGGCTCTGCGCCTCAGCTTCTCTCATGCGCCCCAGGACAAGCTTAGGGTCTTTGCGGATATTGACGCAGCCTGTGCGGAATTGAAGCGACAGGGCAGCGAGCAGCTCTTTGCCGTGACCTGCTTCTCTGACCGCATGAAATTCCTGTCCAATACGGAGGTGAAGTGAAATGGCAGAAATCAAGATCCTTCATCTGTTTGATGATGCAATGAGTCTTTACGGCGAATACGCCAATTTGCTGATTTTGGAGCGATATCTCTCAGAGCAGGGACACAGCGTCCATGTGGAGCGTCTGCATCTGCATGAAAAAAAGGATATCTCCGATTATGACTTCTACTTTATGGGTGCAGGCACGGAGCGCAAGCAAAAATTGGCTCTGGCGCAACTGAAACAGTATGGCGATGCTCTGAAAGCCGCCTACGAGAAGGGGAAAGTCATGCTCTTTACCGGCAATTCCTTCGAGCTTTTGGGTCGCTCCGTCACCGATGCGGAAGGGAAATGCCACGACGGTCTTGGCATCTTCACCTTTGAAACAACGGAAGGGAACAGCCGTATTGTGGGCGACTGTTTGGGAAGCTGCGAGCTGTTTTCCGCGCCTGTAGTAGGCTTTATGAACAAGTGCAGTAAAACCACGGGCATTGAAAAGCCCCTGTTCCGTCTGCAAATGGGCTTCGGCAACGAGGCGCAGAAGGGAAGTGAGGGCTTGCAGGACAAGAATCTCTTTGCCACCCATCTCACCGGTCCCGTGTTGGTGAAAAACCCCTCTCTTTTGAAAGAAATCGCCAAGCGGCTTGTGGGAGAAGTGGACGAAGACTACAGCCTGCCTTATTTGCAGGCGTCCTACGAAACCACCGTCACGGCTCTGCAAAAACGATTGGAAAGCCTGAAATAGCAAAGTCGTAGCGCGCGGCTTCCCAGACGCGCCTGTTTGCACCAATGATATACAAACCGCCGAGGGGAATTGCTCCCTCGGCGGTTTATATTATTTTATTATATTATGAAAGAAGGAGAGCGGCGACAATACAGGCGGTAATCAGCAGCAGTGCAACCCCGTAGAACACAAATCGGTTGCTCTTTTGCTGCGCGTTTTTGCTCTCAGGAAGCAGTCTCGCTCTCCGCAAGCCCTGCACTAAGGGACGATAGAGCAGGAAGGTGAGCGCCCCATTCAGGCTTCCCTTGATCAGATTAAAGGGAAGGAACAGGGGCACCAGCATGGCTGCCACATCTTCCCGTGTCGTATCCATGTACAGGGGAGTGAGGACATAGTTCCACGCCAGCATCACCAAAACCATCAGCACAACACTGCTGCACAGGCCGATAATTGCGCCCTTGATGGTGTGGTTTTTCCGATAAATCAGAGCGGCGGTGCAGGCAAATGCCGCACTGGAAAGCACATTCATGGCAAAGCCGATCCAACCCGTATCGCTGATGGTGACCATCTCAAGAAACGCCACCACTGTACAGGACAAAAATGCCGCCGCAGGACCATAGAGAAAGCCACCGATGGCTAAAATCACATCTTTGGGTTCATATTTCAGGAAGGGTACCAGAAGGGGTATGCGGATCAGTGCAACCATGACATAGGCCAAGGCACTGAGCATGGCTAAGACCGTGAGTTTTTTGACAGATTCATGTTTCATTGCAGCCTCCATAAAAAAAGCCCGAAGAGAGACTCTTCGGGCATAGTGGTACATAGACTTCTTCTCCCATCCGGACTATACCGTCGGTTTCGGAATTGCACCGAATCATGCGCCATGCGCTTGCGGACTATACCGCCGGTCGGGAATCACACCCTGCCCTGAAGAATATTTTCTTGTACTCGACATTATAATTGATTTGCACGGAAAATGCAACTCTTTTTTTCTGTCACAAACTGTGATATACTAAGATTGCTCCGTTGCAGGCTCGGAAGAAGACTCCGTAGTGGGCTCTGTCGTTGCTTCCGTGGTCGGCTCCGTGTGGCTCGGCTTTTGGAAACCATGAATCACGCCATCAGGAGCGGTGTCCGTGATGCTGCCGCCGATAATACGCCCCTCGTAAACCAGCACACTGGCATAGACCGGCGACTTGGCATCTGGATAGTTCAGGATCTCGTAAACATAGCGCATGGCTTCCTTTCCCGCAAAGCTCGTCAGATCAAAACCCTGACTGCGTTGCAGGTCATTGTAGCGGGAAAAAACCTTATTATCTGTGGACTCGGGAATTTTCACCTTCTGCGCCTCTTTGGGCTCGGCGTTTACGCTCCAGCCGAAGGTGGCTAAGTAGGCAACCCGCTCGTCATTGGTGTTCCCCATTGGCGAGGCGGGCGGTGCTTCGCCGCCGGAGGTGGCGAGCATAATGATCAGAAGCAGCACGGCGACAATCAATACGCCGCCGGCAATGATCTTGGATTTGGATAGCTTGGCTGTCATGACAAACATGGAATTCCCCCCGAATGTAATTTGTGTTACACTGTATGTCCCAAGAGGGACAAATATGCCAAGGAGGATAAAATGGAACGATTGGATAAATTTCTTTCAGAAAACCGCACTGATTCCCGCAGTAAGGCACGGGAACTCATCAAATCCGGACGGATTTCTGTAAATAATGTCATAATTCGCTCGATAGATTACAAAATAGATACAAACTCCGATATAATAAGCTGTGACGGGGAAGTGCTTGGTGCCAAGCCCGCCCGCACGGTGCTGCTGTTGCACAAGCCGGCGGGCTGTGTCACGGCAGTAACAGACAAGTCGGAGAGGACGGTGATGGAATATCTGCCTGCGGAATACCAAAAGCTGCGTCCCGTAGGTCGGTTGGACAAGGAAACGGAAGGTCTGCTTCTCTTTACGGACGACGGCGAGTTGGCCCACAAGCTGATTTCGCCCAAGTACGGCATTGAGAAGCTCTACTACGCGGAACACGAAGGGGAGTGCAATG
>JAZOAV010000203.1:0-3887 GCA_045595645.1 Faecousia sp. | reverse complement strand
AACAGCCCCGAAAATGAATATTTATTAAATTCTAACTGTAGGGAACGGCCTGTGTGCCGTTCCCTATTGCATATTTTGAGGAATATTCTGTGGAATGACACATAGGTCATTCCCTACATATACATTTTGAGACAGCCCCTTTTGTGATAAACTATAGAAAGCGCAACGCCGAGGCATCCAGAACTATTATGAAACATATTGCTTTTTTTCTTTGCTTCTGTTATGATTTTTCTATAAATCCTATACCCAAAAGGAGGTGTGGCAATGGTATTGGCTTATGGTATCACAACCCTCATATCCCTGTGCATGGTGGGAATCTGCGTTTTGGCAGACAAAAAGCGGGATATATGGCTGTTGCTGGTATTCGTGTCCGTATCGGTTTGCAATCTTGGGTATTTTATGACCTCCATTTCCAAGGATTTGGGCGATGCCCTGAATTCCAACCGTATCGCCTATTTGGGCAATGTGTTTTTGCCCTTCTTTATGCAGATGATGGTGCTGCGCTTTTGTGGGATCCGGCGGGGAAAATCCCTGACCATTATATTGGCCGCCATAGGCATTGTCATGCTTGCCATAACCACAAGCCCCGGAATATTGCCGATTTATTACCGCACCGTTGACATTGCCTTTACAGGCGGTGCGACGAAGCTGGTGCGGGAATACGGGCCTCTGCATGTGCTGTACTATGTGTATCTGATCGGCTATATGATATCCATGATTCTTGTGACCTTTTATGCCATCGCAAAGAAAAAAATCAAGTCCCGCCTCCATACGACACTGCTTCTTTGTACCGTGTTCTGCAATATTAGCATTTGGCTTGCGGAGCAGTTTTTGCCTCGTGGGTTTGAATGGCTCTCCGTATCCTACATCATAGCAGAATGTCTGCTCCTTGCCATCTACCGTTCCATGCAGAAACAGGGACACATGCCTCAAAATGAAAGAACCCAGTCCTATACCATCAATGTGCTTTTGGCTGCGTTCCTGCTGCTTTTTGCAAACTTTGTTCGTGTGGTAACCAAGGATACCACGGTAGCACTGTATGTCATCTCCCAAATTGTGGTTTTGATCATCTATCTGGGGATCCTGTTTTTTTGGGCCGCTTCGGTGTACGACCGCATCCTGCACAAAGTCATCCGTCGTTATCTCATTGGTCTGGTAGCACTGATGATGCTTTGGATGCTGATGCGCACCCTTCGCTTTACTGTATTCTATCGCAGCTTCCCCATCGGGCAGTGGTGCTGGTATGCCTACTACATTTCCATGATTCTGCTCCCCATGCTCTGCCTCTTTGCGGCAAAGTATATCGGCAAGCCCGAGAAGTACCGTCTGCCGGGAATATGGTATTTCATGTATATTCCATCCCTGCTTCTGATTGTGGGGATCCTCACAAACGATCTGCACCAGTGGGCATTCCGCTTCCATCTGGGCTATGAAGCCGGATGGAAGCTATACCGGCGCGGGCCTCTGTACTACGGGGCCGTTCTGTGGGTGTTTTTTTGCATTGTTCTGATGATTGGGGTCATTATCAAGCGATGCCGCATCCCCGATGCCCACAAGACCATATGGTTGCCCATTGCCATGCTGGGAATCGGCGTGCTCTATTCCGTTTTGTATGCCGTAGACAGCGAATTGTTCGGGTTTATCGAAATGACTGCCGCCCTTTGCTTTATGGTGGTTGCCATTTGGGAGAGCAGTATCAAGACGGGGCTCATTCCGTCCAACACGCACTATGACGAGATGTTAAAGCATTCCCGCTTGGGTGTGACGGTGGTAGACAAGGATTACACCATGCACTACCGTTCCGACGATGCCCTGTTCCTGACAACGAAGCAGATGCGGCAAGCGCATGTACAACCGCAGATGTTAAACGGAGGCATCCGTGTTTCTTCCGCAGAAATTCGGGGAGGCTATACCCTTTGGCAGGAGGATCTGTCAGAGCTGATGGACAGTCTGGAGGAATTAAAGGCACTGCGGGAGGATTTGAGGGACTCGAATACTGTATCGATGCAAAACTATCAAATGAACAAGCGAATCCATACCCTTGCCCAGAAAAACCGATTGTACGACGAGCTCTACAAGCAAACCGCCCAGCAGGTCGATCTGTTGAACAACTGGCTGAAGGCATTGCCGAACACGGAGGAGGAAGCAAAAAAACGGGAGCTTCTTCGTCGGATCGTCGTGGTCGGTGCCTATCTCAAACGCAGAAACAACCTGTTCCTCGTTGGGGAACAGGACGGCAGGATCAGTCAGGAGGAGCTGAAGCTCAGCATGAAAGAAGTGATGAAGAATCTGGAGCTTGCAGGTATCAGCTGCGCCTGCTCGGTACAGCTTGGCAGGAGCATCCCCTCAGAAGTGGCGAAACAGCTCTTTGACTTCTATGAATATGTGGTAGAAAATGCCTTTGACGGTCTGCATTCCCTCCTGGCCCGTTTTTTCAGCAGAGGCAATGATTTCTATTGCTGTGTGGATGTGGAATGCAGTAAGGACATGGGGATACTGGCGAAAAACAGCATTTCCGTCAGCGTTTCCGACGCCAACTTCTACACCCTGTCTTTTCTGGTAAAGGGAGGTGCTGACAAATGACCTGCTTTCATGAGATTGGCTCAGGTCTACAGATTTTCCTGCTGGTGTTAAGTCAGCTTGCCGTCATTGCCCTCGCGGGAGGCTGTGCACTTGCCCTTCGCTACAAATACGGTATATGGAAGCAGGTGCGCATGGACCTGTGCCTGCTTGTGAATGTTGCCGCTTATGTGGCAATGCAGCTTGACAGCAGGATCAGCGGCAGCGTGGATACCGCCCGTCTCCATATTCCGTATGGATTACTCCTTCTTTTCCTCCTGCTGTCTTTGGGATACGCTGTTTGGGCCCTCCTGCGCGAAACCAAAAACCGCAAGACCATCAACGACAGCTCGATTAAAGAGTCCTTTGATAACCTGCCTACAGGGGTTTGTTTCTTCAACGAAGCAGGACTGCCTGTGCTTTGCAACCGTGCGATGCATCGTTTCAGCTTTGCTGTCAGCGGAAAGGATGTGCAGTTTATCTCCGATTTGGAGGACTGTCTTGCAGAGGATTTTGCACCGACAGAAAATATACGGAGGGATGGCAAGGTATTTATGCTTCCTGACGGATGTGCATGGCGGCTGGAAAAGAGCATCTTTCCTTACAGAAACGGAGCCATCTATACCCAGTTTATATCCACGGATGTATCGGAGCTGCAACGAACACGCATGGAGCTGACAGAGGAAACTGCCCAGCTCCGCAGGGTGCAGTCAGATTTGAAGCGTCTGTCTGCCAATGTGGTTGCCATAACCCGGGAGGAAGAAATTCTCAATACGAAAATGCGTGTCCACGATGAAATCGGCAGATGTCTGGTAGAGGCACAAACATACCTGCGCGATGGCTGCAAAGAGAGTATTCCCGAGCATGTCGTGACTTCCTGGCAGCGGGCCGTTTCTATGCTCAAGTATAACAACGAAACCACCGACGAGGATATGCTGTCACAGATTCGCAAAAGCTGCGAATCTATGAACCTCAGGCTCATCCAATCCGGACAGCCGCCGGAGAACGAAGGAGCTGCGTATATTCTCACCTGTGCAGTGCGGGAGTGCGTGACCAACGCCGTGCGTTACGCAGGCGCAAAAGAGCTGTATGTCAGCTTTTCCGAAACGGAAGGTGCTGCAACGGTCACCGTTTCCAACAGCGGAAAACAACCGGACAGCGAGATCGTTGAGGGCGGAGGATTATCCACCTTGCGCCGTCGTGTAGAGCGGGAAGGAGGCAGTATGCTGGTGCAATCCCGCCCGTGCTTTCAGCTAACCGTAAGCGTACCAAAGGGAAAGGAGAATGGCATGTGATAAGAGTCCTGATTGTGGAAGATCAGAAAATGG
>JAZOAV010000202.1:0-2855 GCA_045595645.1 Faecousia sp. | reverse complement strand
AGAGCCGTGAACTCATAGCCCATTTCGTAGGAAATGGTACCCATGGCCTTACGGACCTGATCATGCTCTCTGAGCAGGGTTGCACGGTGAGCAGCTCTCTTCTCTGCATTTCCGTCAATATCTGCTTCAGGGGCGGTTTCCAGCACCACGATGGCACGGACGATTTCATCGTCGGCATAGCGGTAGCTGTTGTTCATTTTGAATTCCGCGCTGAGGGCACCCTTGTCCTTAGCGGAGGAACCGTTCTTCTGACCCGCAATGAGGTTGGGCTTTTCCTTAGCAGCTGCCATTCCGCCGAAGCAGGACAGCACCATGGCCAAGGCCAACAGCAATGCGAGCACGCTCTTGAACTTTCTCATAGTTTCGTCTCCTTTTCAATTTTTTCAGCTTATCTAACGGATATACTCCCGCAGATTAGCACTTAAATAGTATAGCAAGGAAGATGCCTCTTGTCTACCCTAAATTCAAAATTTTTTCACATTTTTGTAAAAATTTTCACAGAGTCGGCGCATTCTTTTGCTGTTGTAGTACGCACCCTTTCGGCTCCCGCCGCATATCCTATCAGCAAGGAGGTGTCCTATGCCGACCAACGGATTCTTGACAGTACGCGCCTATACCTCCGGGGCTCAGCTCCCCGTGGAGGATGTGACCATTTCCATCACTCGTTCCGACCCCAACGGGGCACGGCTTTTGGCGACCCGCATCACCGACGAAAGCGGCTTAGCCGGACCGATCGTCTTTACTGCCCCTGACCGCAGCGAAAGCCTGCAAGCCGGTGCCGCCGCACCCTTCACCACCGTGGATATCATCGCTGACCATCCAGACTATGAGCGGGTTCTGGTGGAAAATGCACAGATTTTTGCGGGAGTTCTCTCCCAACAGAACATTGCCCTCATTCCTTTGGAAGCCCGTCCCGAGGTATTCAACCTGACGGAAATCTTCCAAATCACGCCCCAGCCTCTGTAAAGCTATGCCGGAAATCACAGTCACTCCCTACATTCCGCAAAACATCACTGTGCATTTAGGTTCCCCAAGCTCCAATGCACCCAATGTCACCGTGCCCTTTATCGACTATGTAAAAAATGTGGCCTCCAGCGAAATCTATCCCACATGGGACGATGCCGCCCTGACCGCCAACATTTTAGCCATCGTCTCCTTTGCCCTCAATCGGGTGTACACGGAGTTCTACCGCTCACAGGGCTACGACTTTGACATTACCTCCTCCACCGCCATTGACCAAAAATTCATCAACGGGCGGAACTATTTCGACAGCGTTTCCCGCATTACCGACAACATTTTCAATGATTACCTGCGCAGGCAGGGCTTTGTAGAGCCCTTGGCAGCCAAATTCTGCAACGGAACCACCGTCACTTGCGAAGGGCTGAGCCAATGGGGTTCTCAAAATCTGGCAGCTCAAGGGCTGAATTCGGTGCAGATTCTGCGCAATTATTACGGCAACAACATTGAAATCGTCAACGATGCCCCTCTGCGGGGCTACACGCCATCCTACCCGGGCACTCCCCTGCGACAAGGCTCCCGCGGGCCAAATGTGGTGCGTTTACAGGTCATGCTCAACCGCATCGGGCAGAATTACCCTGCCATTCCCCGCATTCCCGCCGTGGACGGCATCTTCGGCCCGAGTACGGAGGCGGCTGTGCGCACTTTCCAACGCATCTTCGATTTGGGTGTGGACGGCGTGGTAGGCAAGGCCACATGGTACCGTTTGGTGCGCCTGTATGTGGGTGTGAACGCTTTGGCAGAGCTGGATTCCGAAGGGCAAACCTTCTATGCCGTCAACTGGCAGGTTCCCGCCAATCTGCAAAGCGGCTCCAGTGGTCAATCCGTACGGCAGCTACAATATATGCTTCGTGTGCTTTCCCAATATGTGGATTCCATTCCGCCCATTGCGCAGGACGGTATTTTTGGCCCCCGTACCCGCGAAGCCGTACTCGCTTTCCAACGCTATGCAGGGCTGACACCCGATGGCATTGTAGGCCCCTCCACATGGACGGCGCTCTACGACCGCGCCTCGGCCATTGCTTCTCAAACACAGGATATCGTCAGCCAGTACCCCGGCTCGCCCTTGCGGCTGGGTGACAGTGACTATCAGGAGGTGAGAAGATGAGAGTTGCCAAACAGCCGGAGCGCACGCCCATTACGGATTTGCAGGAAATGCTGCGTTTGATCAACTCCGACACTCCCCTGTCCTACGATGGGCTCTACAAAACGGAAACCGAAAAAGATGTGCGCAGCTTCCAGAGAGAAAACGGCTTGCAGGAGACAGGTGTGGTGGACGGAGAGACATGGGAGGCCATACGCAGAGCCTACAAACGACAGCTTATCCAGCAAGGGCAGGCAGAACCCCTGCGCATCGTCCTGCAGCCCAATCAGGTCATTGGAAAAAACTCCGATAATCTCCATGTCTTTTTGCTGCAAGCACTGCTGCTTGCCATGAAGGAACTGTATTTGGATGTGCCCGCTGTAAAAGTGACGGGAATACTGGATGCTCCTACCGCACGGGCACTCGTATGGTTTCAGGAACGAGCCGGCTTAGCGCCAAGCGGCGAGCTGGATAAGCTGACATGGAAGTATTTGGTGCACGAATATCGCCAAATCATCGGTGACGGCTCCGGCAGCTTCCCTGTTCGCATCCAACAACTCCCCGAATCACCTGACGAAGCCCTCCGCCGAGGCACGACACAAGCATAAAAAACGGGGGCTGTCTCAAAATGTATATGTAGGGAATGACCTATGTGTCATTCCACAGAATATTCCTCAAAATATGCAATAGGGAACGGCACACAGGCCGTTCCCTACAGTTAGAATTTAATAAATATTCATTTTCGGGGCTGTTT
>JAZOAV010000201.1:0-8561 GCA_045595645.1 Faecousia sp. | reverse complement strand
ATAATATCACACATAATTAAAGGCCCCGCACCCCTTTGGGTTTTGGGGTTTTGGCGTTTAATAAAGGAAATTGTTTGGATTTTGACCGTCGGTGAATTGACGGTAGCGTTCACCGGCTTTAGAGATCGTATTTTTGCATTGGGGAACATAGCAATGTTCCCTATGGGGACAGCCCTCGCAGTTGTGAATCTCGCAGGTGAAGAGCAAATCACCGAAGACATCCCCGTAGGTTTGCAGGCTTGCTTCCATTTGTGCAACAGGGGCTTCTTCAAAGAAGCGGCGCAACAGTGTAAGCGTGTCGGACTCGCTGACCCCCTCTGCGGTAAAGCGTAGATATTGGCGAATGCACTCCAAATATTCCGCTGTTTTCTCATCGGGGCAGGCGGATTTTGCCAGCTTGAGATAGCCCTGTACTTCCTTATGCCGCTTCAGCCGCCATGCGGCATAGGCGTAGTGGATACCTGTCAGCACCCGATTTTCCACATGCCGCAGGGGAAGTCCCACAAGGAAGGAGAAATTGTATTCCCGAGAATTGGAGCCTTTCAGCAGTCTGTGATGCAGTAGTACATCCTGCAAAGAAAGCTCGTCGGCCTTCCGCAGATTTCGCAGTGCCTTCGCGCTCAGACAACCGAAGGAATAGCTTTGCATGGTCTTGGGAATGCTCAGCCCTCTGCCCTCGGAGAAGCCGGGGACAAGGAAGAAGTAGCAGGGGAAGCCCAAGTAAGAGCAATTTCGTACATAGATCCGCAGCCCTTGCTTGCGGTAGAAGTCCAGTACCTTTTTCAGCAACTCCTGATTGTTTAGACCACTGTAGTCGGGGAATTCGCCGAAGGCTTCCTTGCTGTCAGTGAAAAATGTGGCATTGCAGGCTCCCTGTGCCGTTTCCAGCTGATTGAATACATTGGTTTCCTTATCCATGTCATCTGCATGGCTGAGGATGGTTTCGTTGGCAGTTAGACCGAGACGGGTGAGAGTACGGCCCTGGAATAGCTCCGTCATGCTGCGCTCAATGGCGATTTCCAAAATGGGATCAGCGGCAGGATTGACCACATAGCGGTGGGTTTTCTTGTTGATGATTCTTGTGGCGATAACGGGATAGCCCATTCCGTGGGAGCAATCCAGCACCTCCACTGTGAAATCACCCTGCTCCCGCACCTGCTCCAAAATGCGCCGTACCTTGGAAAAACGGGACAGCACTTCCTCGGGAATGGCGGGCAGAGCCTTGTCTTTGCACATCATTTCAATGCAGCAGTGGCGTTCCATAATCTCAGACAGGGCGTGGATCCACGCTTCTTCTTTGGTGTTGCCTGCACAGCAGCCGTTGGTGCAGTAGATATGCTCTACGAAGGCGGCGGGCAGATAGACCGATTTTTCGGAAAAAATATCATAGTAGGGGAGAGTCAGAATTTGCTCGCTGTTGGCGTACATTTGGCAAAGATTTGCAATGGATTCCTTACTGACACCATAGGTCTTGCAGATGGGCTCCATCCACTCGCTGTCACGGAGCAGTTCATCCTTGCTGACATAACGAGCGTCGGGGGCATAGCTGCGGAGATTCAGAACGGGATCGTCCTCCAAAGTGCGGAATTTGTAGAAAAATAGACCGCACTGCAAACGCTCGATAAATTCGCCGTAGGCACTGCAAAGTGCCAGCTCCCGTGTGACTCCCTTGCCGTTGGCAAAGAGGAAGCCTCCCTTTTCCCGTACATTCAGGGCAAAGCAATGCTCCAAGCCTGTGTCCAGCCAATCCTCTACCAATTCGATATTCAGTTCTTCTAAAATGCCCCGTATACGGGCGATGGTTGCAGAAGGTGGTGCATCCTTAAACTTTTCGTCAATGTGCATGGTGCGACCTCCAAAAGATGATTGCTCTCATTATACAAAATCAGCGCAAAACTGTCAACCTTTATTCTGTGCGCAGGGCAATCACCGGATCCTTCTTTGCGGCGATGCGGGCGGGCACCAGACCGGCAATGAAGGTCAGAAGCATACTGATTCCTATCAGAATTCCGGCTGCCATCGGTGGCAGCACAGCCACATTTGCAAGACCTGTGAGATGATCGATAATTGCATTGGTGGGAATCAGCAGTAAGAAGGTGATACCGATGCCGAACAGGCCGGCACACAGGCCGATGGTCAGGGTTTCTGCGTTGAATACACGGGAAATGTCCCGCTTGGAGGCACCGATGGAGCGAAGCACGCCGATCTCACGGGTGCGTTCCAGCACGGAAATATAGGTGATAATGCCAATCATAATGGAGGACACCACCAGAGAAACAGATACAAAGGCAATCAGAATATAGCTCACCGCATTGATGATGGTGGTGATGGAGGAGATCATCAGGGCGATTTGGTCGGTGTAGGCAAGCTGCTCTTCTTCGGGAAGACCGGCGTTATAGGCGGCGATCAAATCGGAGATTTGGTTCTTGGACTCGAAGTCCTTGGGATAGAGGTTGATCTGCTTGGGCTTCTTTAGGTCTGCCACGCCCATTCTCTCCAAATTGCCCTCATAGGTGGCATCGGAGGAAGCTCCCATCAGGGAGTTCATAAGCTGGGTGGCGGCGGTGGTTTCATCCATGCCCGAGGCCAGCATTTGCTGGGCGTAGCCCATGATTTCCGCCTGCTGCTCGGCAGGAAGGGTGGCGGCAAAGGCATTCAAATCCTCCATGGTGTAGGTCTGGGATGCTTGCTCCGTGGCGAAGGGCTGGCCCGTGAAGACATCGGTGGTGGGGTTTGCCATCTGCTCTTTCACAATGGGGGAGCTGTTGACACGGTCAATGAGATGGGTCATCAGATCACTGCGGTAGCCGATCATGCCGAAGGTGGTCGCGGTGGCGGCATCCTCTGCGGGGTGGATAATGCCTACCACACGGATGCTTTCGGACTGGTGGAGCAAGGACAGAAGGAAGGTGTCATCCTCAGACTTGTCTACCCATAGGCTGTTTTCCTTGCTGTAAACATCTGTATTGGTCAGCAGCTTGTATTCTAAGCTGAGTATATCGTCAAAGGAATAGGTGCGCGTACTGTTGTCGATTTCTACCCTTTCGCCGTTTGCCGCCTGCATGATCGTCTTTTTCAGCTCTGTGGTATCCAGCAGTCCGAGGGAATAGAGAGAAAAATCAGTGATTTCGTTTTTCTCGTTGACGATTAGAACCACTTCGTCGTAGTGTTGGGGCATACGCCCTGTGACAAGCTCATATTGTGTAGCAAGCAGCTTTTCATCGGAGGTGAGCTGTGTCCACACATCAAAGCTCATGCCCATGGTGGAATAGACATCTCCCACCAGCTCCGTGTCAGCCATCATGCCCAGCTCCACAAAGAGCTGATTGGGATTGGTTTGCACATAGCGGCCGTCGTCGGTGATGCGATAGACCTGCATGGGTGTAGCATAGCTGTAGCGGATGTCGCTGGTCAAGTCTTCGATGCCGCTTTCGCCGGATTCCAAATAAGCTTTGAAGGCTGCCAGATTGTTGGTACGGGAGCCGGAGATCATGGTATCCATGATGCCTGACATGACATTGATGGAATAGACCTGACCATCCTCCCGTTCGTATTCGGGAGAGCTTGCATTGGTCAATTCCATCATGGCATTGAGATCCATGCTGGTTTCCTGAAGCATGATAGGATAGGAGGAAAGGGTTTCCCGTTCCATGCGGTCAATCAGAAGCTGTACACCGTTGGATAAGGACAGAATCAGGGCAATACCGATGATACCAATAGAGCCGGCAAAGGAAATGAGGGCGGTGCGGGTTTTCTTGGTCATCAAGTTGTTGAAGCTGAGCGACAGAGCTGTGCGGAAGGACATGGAGGGTTTTTTGTGCTTTTTCTCCTTGGTTTGCTTTTTCTCTCCGTCAAAAGGATTGCTGTCGTCTACAATTTTGCCGTCCAGCAGACGGATGATGCGCGTAGAATAGACCTCAGCCAGCTCCGGATTGTGGGTGACCATGATGACCAGTCGATCCTTGGCAACCTCTTTCAGCAGCTCCATGATTTGTACACTGGTTTCCGAATCCAGCGCGCCTGTGGGTTCGTCAGCCAGCAAAATGGAGGGATTGTTGACAAGAGCACGGGCAATGGCTACCCGCTGCATTTGTCCGCCGGAGAGCTGATTGGGACGCTTGGAGAGCTGATCGCCCAAACCTACCTCTTCCAACACCCGTCTTGCCCGCTCTCGTCGCTCCTTGCGAGGCACACCGGAGAGGGTGAGAGCCAGCTCTACATTTGACAGGACGCTCTGATGGGGGATCAGGTTGTAGCTCTGTAATACAAAGCCAACGGAATGGTTGCGATAGCTGTCCCAATCTCTGTCCTTGTATTGCTTCGTAGATACGCCCTGAATTTGCAAATCCCCTTCGGTGTAGCGATCCAGGCCGCCGATGATGTTCAGTAGTGTGGTCTTGCCACAACCGGAGGGACCTAAAATGGACACAAATTCATTTTTCCGAAAGCGCACACTCAGACCGCGCAGGGCGTGCACCTTGTTGTCACCCACAGGGTATACCTTGCAGATGTTTTTCAATTCTAACATATCCTTCACTGACCTTTCTTTTAATATTGACTATATTTTAACAGAGGAAAATGTACTTTTCAATGTATTTCAGAGAATTCATAAAAAGTTCAAAATGAGGGGAACGATTGCACATGATACTTCAAAAAATAGGGGAATTTGTCTGGGGCTGGCCTATGATGGGCATCTTTTTGGGCGTTGGCATTTTCTTCATGCTGCGCCTGCGGGCTTTTCCTCTGCGGCATCTGGGACGGGCACTGAAAAGCATCTTCGGCAAGGGGCAGGGGACGGGTCTTTCTCCCTATGGGGCACTTTGTACTGCCTTGGCTGCGACCATCGGAACGGGGAATATTGTGGGAGTGGCAACGGCAGTGTCGGCAGGAGGGCCGGGTGCATTGCTGTGGATGCTCCTTGCGGCGGTGTTTGGTATGGCGACCCAGTACGCTGAGGGCTATTTGGCGGTGCGCTATCGGCGGCGCACAAAGGATGGCTTCTTCGGCGGGCCGTTTTGTTATATGGAGCTTGGCTTAAGAAAGCCCTGGCTGGGGCGGCTTTTTGCATTTTTGGGGGTGTCGGCAGGCTTGCTTGGGGTTGGAACCCTAACGCAGGTAAACAGCATTACAACGGCAGTTGACAGCTTCTTTCCGACGAAAGCCCTGCTTGGAGACTATTCTGCCGCCACGGTGGTCAGTGGTGCAGTGGTTGCAGTGCTTTCGGCGGCAGTTTTATTGGGTGGGGCGAAACGAATCTCCAAGGTCTGCGAGACTTTGGTGCCCTTGATGTCGGTGATCTATCTGTTTTGCGCCATGTTTTTGCTTTGTCGTTATTGGGCGCGCATTCCGTCGGCACTTTCTCTTATTGTTCGCAGTGCTTTGCGGCCCCGCGCGGTTTTGGGTGCGGGCATGGGCATCGGCTTGAAGCAGGCCATGCGTATGGGCATTGGACGAGGCGTCTTTACCAATGAAGCGGGCTTAGGTACTTCTCCTATTGCGGCGGCGGCCTCCAACTCCCGTGACCCTGTGGCACAGGGCTTGGTGACCATGACAGGAACTTTTATTGATACGATCGTCATTTGCAGTATCACGGGTCTGTGCTTAGTGGTAACGGAGGCATGGAAACAGCCCTTGGAGGGTGTGTCACTGACGGATTATGCTTGGCGCATGGGACTTCCGTGGAATGAGCGGCTTTCTTCCTTCTTGCTGCTGCTGTGTCTGGTATTTTTTGCCTTTGCCACCATTATTGGCTGGAGCTTCTATGCAGAGCAATGTCTGCGTTATCTCACGGGTGGCCGCGGTTTGCAGCTGTATCGCTTGGGCTATCTTCTGGCAATCCTTGTGGGGCCGTACCTGACGGTGGGGGCGGTTTGGGAGCTGGCAGACATTTTCAATGCGTTCTTAGCTTTGCCCAATCTCACGGCACTTTTGCTGTTACAGGGGGAAATTGTGTCAGGGACAAGAAAATGAGTTTAGCCCCCTGAATTCTGCGGAATTCAGGAGGCGGCTTACTACAAGCTTGTTACATATCGTTAGAATCGGCAAGGGTGTTTCTGCGGAACAGCAGGGAAATACACCAAAGACCCGCCAAGCCCACAAGGGCATAGACCACACGGCTGATGATGGCCGTCTGCCCGCCAAAGAGCCAGGCCACCAAATCGAAGCGAAACAGCCCCACCAATCCCCAGTTAAGAGAACCGATAATGCTCAGAAGCAATGCAATGGTATCCATTCTTCCACCTCCTAAGTGAATCTGTTGATAGTATGGCGAATTTTTTTGGGCACTATACGCAAAAAAACAGGCGAAATTTGTAAAAATCGACAGGGGAAAAGGGACTATGCAAATGAGACATTTTCGTGTATAATAAAAGTCCAATAAAAATGAAAGGTAGGAACGACAATGAACGCTTTTTTGCCCGCTGATATTTTGCTCCCTCAGGTGGAGGAGATGGAGAAATGGGCTGTCATTGCCTGTGATCAGTTTACTTCTGACCCCGCCTATTGGGAACGCGTGCGGAAAACCGCAGGAGAAGCTCCCTCCACCATTCGCCTGATTTTGCCGGAGGCAGAACTGGGTACGGAGCAGGAAGCTGCTCATACCGCGCTGATCAATCGCACCATGGCGGAATATTTGGAAAAGAACATTTTCAAAACCCACGAAAACGCCTATATTTATATTGAACGCACCTTGGAAAACGGCAGCATCCGCAAGGGCTTGGTAGGCATGGTGGATTTGGATACCTATGATTATTCCGTTGGCTCAACCTCTGCCATTCGCGCTACGGAAAAGACTGTCGTGGAGCGGATTCCGCCCCGTATGCGTGTGCGTCGGGATGCTCCCATCGAACTGCCCCATATTCTTATGCTCTGCGACGACCATGAAAAGGTGCTCATCGAGCCCATTGCCGCTGAAAAGGAGCATATGGAAAAGCTCTATGATTTTGAACTGATGGAAGGCGGCAACCGCATTGCGGGTTGGCTTGTGACAGGGGAACAGGTGGAGGCATTCAATGCCCGTCTGACAGAGTATACTGCCACGGTCGGCGAGAAATATGCGGATTTGCAGGGTGTGCCCATGGTATTTGCTGTGGGTGACGGCAACCATTCCCTTGCAACTGCTAAGGCTTGTTACGAGGAATGGAAGGCACAGCATCCCAATGAGGATGCGTCAAACCATCCCGCCCGCTATGCCCTTGTAGAGCTGGAGAACATCCACGACGAGGCACAGGTATTTGAGCCCATTCACCGTGTCATTTTCAAGTGCGACCCCAAGGCACTGCTGGCTGCGGTGCAGGCAGAGGCTTGCGGCGAGGAAGGCTATCCTGTGGAGTGGTACATTGGCAAGGAGCACGGCACCATCATTCTGGACAAGCACAAGAGCGAGCTTGCCATCGGTGTCTTGCAGCACTTCTTAGACGAATATCTCAAGGAGCATGAAGGCGAGATCGACTATATCCATGACGATGATGCGCTCATTGAGCTTGCCAATCAGGAAAACGCCATTGGCTTCCTCCTGCCTGCTATGGAAAAGAGCCAGCTCTTCCGTGGCGTGATTGGCGACGGGATTCTGCCCCGTAAGACCTTCTCTATGGGTCACAGCAGAGAAAAGCGTTACTACTTAGAGGGAAGAAAGATTAAATGATTACCTTGACCGAAGGCGCATTTGCCAAACTGAATTTAACCTTAGATGTGCTGAGTAAGCGATCCGATGGCTACCACGATTTGCAGAGCATTATGCAGGCGGTGTCTATTCGGGATGATATAGAAATTGATGTAGGAACGGGAAAGCCTTGGGCAATCCGGTGCGACAAGGAGAATATTCCCTGTGATGAACGGAATTTGGCATGGAAGGCGGCGCGCGTGTTCTGCGATGCCATGCATTGGGATCCGGATGGTTTGGAATTCCGCATCACCAAGCGCATTCCCAGCGAAGCGGGCTTGGGCGGAGGCAGTGCCGATGCCGCCGCCGTGTTGCGTGCCCTCAATCGTCATATGGACTATCCCTTGTCACTGCCTGCCTTGGCAGAGTTGGGAGCCAAGGTTGGCTCTGATGTACCCTTCTGCGTACTGTGCGGTACGGCACTTGCGGAGGGCAGGGGAGAGCGGCTTACGGCTCTGAGCGGAGTGCCGGAATGCTTCTATGTGGTCTGCAAGCCGGACCTGGCCTTTTCTACGCCGGAGCTGTATACAAAGCTGGATCAAACGGTGATTGCCAACCGACCCAATACGGTTGCCATGCGTGCCGCCCTGCAAAGGGGAGACTTGGTGGAAATCGGCAAGAATCTGTGCAATGTGTTTGAACAGGTGACGATTCCCGAATATCCTGAGCTGAACTATATCAAGTCGATTATGATGACCTATGGTGCCTTTGGCAGCCTGATGACAGGCAGTGGTTCGGCTGTGTTCGGAGTGTTTGATAATTTTGAGTATGCAGTGGTCGCCTGTACCATGCTCAAGGAAAACTATCCACAGGTTTTTATCTGCAAAACCGTATAAAATTGGAAGAAGCCTTGTTTGCTCTTGTAGGGGCCGCTGTCCCCATCGCCCCGCGCAGGAACGAC
>JAZOAV010000200.1:0-7801 GCA_045595645.1 Faecousia sp. | reverse complement strand
GCTGTTTCATTCATTCTGAGACAGCCCCTTCATTATACAAAAAGCACCCTCCGTTGTGAAAACGGAGGGTGTCGTTTTTTCATTAGAAAAGTTGCTCGCCGTTGACATATTTGCCGCAAATATGTCGCTCGTCAGCAAGGTAAATGCAACGCTCCAAACGGGGACGCAGCTCCAGAGGCTGAGGGTGGTCGATGGTGCTATCGTCCACCACAAGGCAGTCAAACGCATAGTCCTTTTCAAAGGCTCCTACCTTGCCAAAGAAAGCACCGCCGCCACGGGTAGCCAAATAGAATGCCTGCTCTACAGACAGAGGCTTAACATTCTGATCCTGCAACCGCCAGCGCAGCTTGGAGGCACGGATCGCTCCAGCCATGGCCGCAAACATATTTTCCGTGTCACCGCCGGCAACATCCGATGCCAAACCCAAGGAAAGGCCCTGCTCCATCATGGCAGAAATGGGTGCTACACCGGAAGCCAAGTTGGTATTAGACAGAGGCGAATGCGCGATAAACACGCCGTTCTTTCGCATCAGCTCTAATTCCTCTTGGGTAGAGTGGACACAATGCGCCATGATACAAGGCTGATTGCCACCAAAAAGTCCAAAACGCTCGTAGACCTGGCCATAGAAATCACAATCGGGATACAGCTCCTCCACCCATGCGATCTCTCCGAAATTCTCCGACAGATGGCTCTGCACAGGCACACCATACTTCTCCGACAATCTGCCCAATCCCGCCATCAGCTCCGATGTACAGGAGGGAACAAAGCGGGGAGTAATCATGGGCTTGGTGCGGGAAAATGCAGACCTCGTCTCGCAAATCCACTGCTCCGTTGCCTCCAAAGAGGCCTCTGCCGAAGCTTCCCGCAAATAATCGGGGGAATTTCTATCCATGTTTACCTTTCCCACATAGGAAATCAAGCCGCTGCTCTCCATTTTCTCCATGAGCAGCTTAGTGGCAGGGGCATGGATCGTGCCGAACATTACCACACGGGTAGTAGCACTGCGCCGCAGATGCTTGGCAAACTGGTCGTAAGCCCGCTCCGCGTAGAGCAAATCCTGATATTTGGACTCCTCAGGGAAGGTGTAAGTATTCAGCCAATCCAACAGCTCCATATCCATGCCCAGTCCACGGAAAGAGAACTGTGGCGCATGAATATGCAGGTCAGACAGACCCGGTATCAGCAACCGCTCACCCCAATCGGTCAGGGGTAAATTGGCATATTCCTCAGGTAAGGTTTCATATACACCGGCGCAACGGCCGTTTTCGCACACCAAATAAGCATTTGGCACACACAGAAGGCTTCCGTTTGCTTGACTATAGCAAACCTGCCCCTTCAAAACAAAATTTTTCATGCTAATCGCTCCTCGGAACTTCCTACCTTTCATTTTAATAGATGCCGTGTTTTTTGTCAATAGCTTTCTGGTTTATTCTTATATTTTTGTATAAATTTCACAAGATCCTCTCGCTCATTGGGCAGACGCTCCTCCAAGACTTCCTCGAATAGCCGCCGCAGTAACACGCCCACTTGCCGCCCCTCGGGTATACCCATACGAAGCAAATCGTCGCCATGAATCGCCAAATCCTTTAGACTCAGGCAGCGTTCTGCCTCCAAAATCTCAGCAAGCCACGCAAGATACTGCTCCATCTGCGCCTCCACTTGGGCTTCCTCGGCCGTTCCCGTTCCCAGTGCATCTGCCCGCCGCAGAGCCAGCAAGTCCCGCAGAAGGGGCTCTCCTAACTTGGCCAGCAGACGGCGCAAGCTCTTGGGATTAGGTGCGCAAAAGTCGTGGTGCTCCACTAACTTCGTCACATAGTCGATGGTATGGTTATCATAGCGCAAGCGGCGCAAAGCCGCACGACACAGCTCCGCACTTCGTTTCTCATGGCCGTAGAAATGGCCGATCCCCGCTTCATCCATAAAAAAGCAGGGTGGCTTACCCACATCGTGCAGCAATGCCGCCAAGCGCAATGCTTCCTTCCGCGGCGTATGGTTCAGCACACGCAGGCTGTGTCGAAACACATCCCATTTGTGATGA
This sequence comes from Faecousia sp., assembly GCA_045595645.1. Lineage (GTDB taxonomy): Bacteria > Bacillota > Clostridia > Oscillospirales > Oscillospiraceae > JAZOXB01. The sequence goes on along the minus strand of JAZOAV010000200.1, from coordinate 5,763 downwards.
GGATTGTGTTGTAAGAACCCCACGCAGGGTGCTAACTCAGGCACTAAGAGACACAGCACATCGACAAATTCCTCCAAAAGCACCGCCGCCCTCTGTCCCACCAGCAGGCCGCTCAGCTCCTTACGCACGCGCTCTGCCGCTACCCTTGTCAAACCGTTCTTCTCAGAATGTATGGCTTGGGCGGTTTCCGCTTCAATGCTGAAATCCAAACGGGAGGCAAAGCGCAGCGCCCGCAGAATTCGTAGTGCATCCTCAGAAAACCGCTCCACTGCACTTCCCACACAACGAATCTGCTTTTGCCGCAAATCCTCCATGCCGCCGAACAAATCCGTTACAACGCCGTCGGCATCGGCTGCCATAGCGTTGATGGTAAAATCCCGTCGGGACAAATCTCCCTCCAAATCAGAGAGAAATTGCACCGCATCGGGATGGCGGCTGTCTGCATAGCCCGTTTCCGCGCGGAAGGTGGTAATTTCGTAGGCCTCCCCTTCTTCTATCACGGTCACTGTGCCGTATTTCGCACCCGTCAGTACGCAGTGGTCAAAACAGCTTTCCGTTTCCTCGGGGCGGGCATTGGTGCAGATATCCCAATCCGCAGGGCTCTTTCCCAAAAGGCTGTCCCGCACACAGCCGCCGACAGCATATGCCACATATCCCCGCTGCTTAAGTCGCAGTAAAATTCTCTGCACCTGTGGCGGGATGGAAATTCTCACTCCCATGTAGCCCAAACCTCCGGACAATAGCCCACTGTCGCTTTCTTTCCATTGCGTACAATGGGCGTTTTCATCAGCTCCACCCGATCAAAAACCTTATCCTCCTTGGCGGTTTTGTCGTCCATATATCGCATCAAATCAATATCTGCGTCCTTTTTATCCCAATCGATGAGATTGTCAATGCCGCCCACGGCGCGCAGAACGCTCTCAAATTCCCCGTTGGACATGCCATAGCGAATCAAGTCGATATTCTGCACCTTGATGCGCCGCTCCTTGAAATAGCGTTCTGCTTTTTTCGTATCAAAGCACTTGGATTTACCGAAGATCTGAATGTTCATAGCGTACCTCCATCAGGCACAGGCCCTTGGCAGGAGCCGTTTCTCCTGCATCTGCCCGCACCCCTTCTGTAAACAGGGGTGGAATACTCTCCAAACTGCGTTGTCCCAGCCCCACTTCTAAAATGGTACCCACCAAAATGCGTACCATATTATATAGGAATCCGTTTGCCGTCAGGGTGAAGCACAACTCCTCCCCTTTTCGTTCCAAATCGAAGCGTTTCAGGCAGCGTACCGTGGATTTTTTCATTTTCGGATTGGAGCAAAAGGCGGCAAAATCCCGCTGTCCCAAGCACAGGGACATGGCTCGCTCCATAGCAGAGAAGTCCAACTTTTGAGGCACCTGCACCCGATAGTGTCGGCCGAACACATCCGGCGCGGCAGGATTCCAAATTCGATAGCAATAGGTCTTTTCCACCGCAGACAGACGAGCATGGAACCGCTCCGGCGCAAGCTCCACGGAATGTACGCCAATGTCGTCGGGCAGCTTGTGGCGAAGCTGGGCCAGCAGTTTTTCCGTGGGCATATAGGGCGCATGAAAGGAAGCCACCTGTCCGACAGCGTGTACGCCCGCATCGGTGCGCCCGCTGCCGTCAATTTCCACGGGACGAGCAAAAATCTCACTCAGTGCTTCCTCGATACGCCCCTGTACGGTCATGCCCTTGGGCAAACGCTGCCAGCCGCGGTAGCGCGTACCGTCATAGCTCAATATCAGGCGATATGTTCTCTCTCCCACTGCTCCAACTCCCTCACTGCCTCGCCTCGGGTATCGGCAGAGCATATAAATGCTCCGTTGGCGTAGACCTCATAATAACCTTTTCTTGCAATAATGTCCCAACTCATGGTGTCTCGTCCTTTCTATACTTTATATTCCAAGTATAGCAAAAGAACTGTCCCATAATTCGGACTTTGAATTATATTTTTACAGAAATCTTCGTAGGAAGCGACCTATGTTTCGTTTCTGTTTTGATACTGCTTTCTGATAGAAATGTTTGATTTCTATCAGAAAGGCAACGCAAAAAGCGTTGCGATTTTGCAATTTTGGAATAGAAAATTGCAAAATCCCGTCTCATAAATTCTTGACGCACCTTCGGTGCTATAAAAAAGTTTTTCAAACTATTTTAACAAGAATTAGTATAAGCCTCCCTAAGCAGGACGGGATACGCACGCACCAAGCCCCCCTTTGAAGGGGGGACACAGGGGGGTTGTGAAATCCCTCGATTGCGGTGGTACTTCCGTAATACGAAAGTGCCTGCACAGGCAACCCCCTTTTATTCCCCCTTGAAAGGGGGACACTTGAACGGCGGGTTATGCGCGAAACCGAAACGGTACAAATTTGGCGGTTCCTGCCCACGGGCCGATGTAGGCATCGGCCCCTACAAAGAGGAACGCACTGCCAATCAACACCGTAGGGGCGAACTGCGTTCGCCCGCGTGTAGGAACCACCGAATTTGTACGATGTTGGTCATGCGTACCGTCTGCCGCTTCGCGGTTCGGGCACACAGTTCGCCCCTACGAAATAATTTGCCAATACGGCAAGTACGGCCTCCCTGTTAGGAGGCCGTAGCACTTATTCGTTAAACAGGGACAGGAATATCACCATGATCTTGGCACACTGGGCGCGAGTGGCATCGCCCTGGGGCAGAAGCAAGCCCTCGGAACCGTTGATGATTCCCGCACCAACAGCCCAGCGCAAGCCTTCCTCAGCATAATCACTGACCTCTCGCCAGTCAGCAAAACCTGTCAGGTCGCCCTGCTCAGACATGTTTTCCAGCTCCTTGCAGGCATATCGATACAGCATGGTGGTCAGATCTTCTCTGGAGATATTCCGACCGACACCAAAGGTGGTTTCGTTCACGCCGTTGACCACGCCATTGGCATAGGCCCAGTTCACAGCATCGGCATACCAGCTTCCCTCCTCCACATCCGTGAAGGGTGCCTTCGTTTCGACCGGCTTTCCGCCGTCATGCAGGCGATGGAGTACCGTGACCAGCATTTCGCGCGTCATGGACTCCTCAGGGGTAAAGGTTCCATCGCCATTGCCCTTAAACAGTCCCATTTCCACCGCGGACTTCACATAGGAATAGAACCAATCGTAATCGTGCACATCCACAAATTCCCCTTCAGGCGGCAATGCCGGCTGAGTGGTTTCGGGTACGGTAGTTTCAGGCGGGGTGGGCTCCACCACTGCTGCCTTGTCCCAAATGGCATACCATGCTTTCGTGCCGGACGGTGCCACCGTATCTACGGTATAGGCCGTACCGCCATTGGTTGCGGAATACCAGCCCCGCAGAACATAGCCCTCACGCGTTGCTGTGGGCAGGGCACCAAGAGGCTCGCCCGCCTTGTAATAGAAGCATTTACGCTCCGGCGCGCCACCATTGCCTCGCAGCTCTGCGCCATAATAGGTGCTGCCAAAGCGCTCATAATTGCGATTCAGGTACATGTCTGCCTCGTCCATGCGGCGATGCATCAAACTCTGCACCACACTGCCGCCGGCATTGGCCCAGGCACCCATGGTATTCACAAATTCCAATTCGGAATGGCCACCAAAGAGAACATACTGATAAATCCGATTGCTGGATCTGATCCACTGGCCTCCGAGATTGAAGGTAAAGCTGATGATGGCATCATACTGGCTCTGGGTGTGCTGCACCGTTCCCTTTGCCAACGCCTTGTTTACCTCATCTTCCACTTCCTTCAGCTCCAAACGAAGCAGATAGTCTGCCTCAGCTCTGGAAATGCCGTTGGGATATTCATTTTTCTTACAGGCAGTGCCATAACCGATGGTATACTGGCTGTAGTCCCAATAGGCATAGGTAGAAAAGCCTTCATGCTGCTTGATGAATTCAATCAGAGCCTCGGAGCTTCTCAAGGACGGCGCATTAAAAGTGCTGCTGCCCTCATTGGGATTGCTCACTGCCGTATCGGACCAGTGGGCATAGACCGTTTGATTGTTTTGCACCATGCTGCCATTGCACAGGTGCTCGCCGCCGGTTGCCGTGGTGTACCAGCCGGCGAAGAAAGAGCCTCCCCGAGAAGCGCGGGGCAGAGAGCCGTAAGTTTCATACAGGGGGTAGCAAATCACGCTGTTGTTGTCCAAAGTGCCGCCGTTGGCATTGAAAAGCACATAACGGAAGTTTGTATCACATTCGCCGCTGTAGCTGTCGTACAGGAAAAGCTTGATCTCCCGCAGACGACGGTTCAGACGGTCAGCGGAAACAGATCCATCCTTGATGACCCAAGAGGTAAATGCGCTGGCCAATGTGGCATCGCTGTAATTGCCTGCCGCAATGACCTTTTCTACCTTGTAACCACTGCGCAGCATATTCATATCATTATATGCCAGCACAAAGTCTACCAGAGCTTCAAACTGACCCTGCCGTAAGCTCAGCTTGTATGTATCAATAAAGTCATTGACGGCCGCTTCCGCAGCACTCAGGTTATTCGTATTGCCGTTCAATTCCTGGATAAAGGCGAGGCCCTTCTCACTGACATGCATATTGCTATCAGCGGAAACAGGAATCCAAAGCTGCGCCATCAGGCAGATGATGAGCAGAACACTACATATACTTTTTTTCATGTTTTTCCTCCATATTTATAGGAATCGCCCATATTCTATCAGAAAAACACAATTTCGTCAAGCTCTGAATACAAAAAAACTAAAATTTAATAACAAAATAGTAACACGCAGGCGATTTTTCTGCAAAATTTCTTATTTTTTCTTTTCAAAGTCCGATTTATAGGACAGTGTTTTTGCTATGATATAGAAAAAATAAACAGGGCATCCGCTAAAAATTGATTTTAGGAGTGCCCAAAAAGGAGAATTGCTATGAATAACATGATCAACCTGACCGCCTACCTGCCCCAGCAAAGAGAATTCGCAGAAAGAGTACGCCGCCGCGAGAGATGGGAAAAGCTCTCCGCCTTCGCAGAGAGCCTTGCCACTTTAATCATTGCAGGGAGTATCCTTGTACTGGTGGGTGCCTGCCTCACTGCTCTTTGACATTGCGCCGATACAGCAGGCGCAAGCCCTTGAGCATCAGGCTGTGCTCGTAAATCATTTCCCGCCGACACAGGGGGTGAATAAAGCGGGCAATGCCGCCGGTGAGAACCACCTTGGCAGGCTGTCCCAGCTCCGCTTCCATGCGGTCCAGCAGACCGTCCAACTGTGCCGCCGCACCGTACATAATGCCACTGCGCATACAGTCTCGGGTATTTTTCCCAATGGTCATCTGGGGCTTGTCTAAGCTGATCCCGGGCAGCAATGCCGTGTTGCCCGTGAGAGCCTCCATGGAGATTTTCACACCGGGGCAGATGCAACCGCCAATGAAGCTGCCTGTTTCATCTACAGCAGTAATGGTAGTTGCTGTACCCATGTCAACCAAGAGCAAGGGCGCACCATACTCCGCAATGGCCGCAACTGCCGCCACGATCAAATCCGCACCTACCTCGGAGGGGTTATCCATGCGGATATTCAAGCCCGTCTTGATGCCGGGTCCGACCACAAGGCTGTTCTTTCCTGTGAGCTTCCGCAAGGCGGTTTTCACGGAATTGAGCACGGGAGGCACCACCGAACATATGATACACCCCTCCACAGCCTTGGGATCCACCTCAAAAAGGGACAGCATGGTTTTCAGCTCCGCACAATACTGGTCGGAGGTTTTAATCAAATCCGTCGCCATGCGAGCCTCAAACAGGATCTCTTCTCCTTC
>JAZOAV010000199.1:0-4723 GCA_045595645.1 Faecousia sp. | reverse complement strand
TGTATTCCGCCGAGGCATTTTTACAAAGGCTGATGAAGTCGGTTCGGGAGAATGGGGCTCTATTCCTCCGAAATCGGGTTCGTCGGCCTTTGCTTTTAGGGAGTCCAGAGGGAACGGATGGCCCACAGCCTTGCTTGCAAGGTGTAGTGGGTTACACAACAAAGACACCCCGGAGAAAACTGAAGGTTTTCTCTCCTTGGCCGTTGTGCATCGAGGGACGAGAGTTCCGAGAAGCACAAGGGGCAAGGGCTGTGAGAGGGTTTTGCGACCGGCTCATGTGGGAGCGAGACCCGAACACAGACCGATTGGGGCGTCTGTTGTGTACAAGCAGGCTACCGATTACCTCCGACTCCCGACAGAAAGAAACGAGAAACAAGGAAGGGTGAAAAGAGGGATGAACGAGGCATTCTCTATTCTTACATCCTTCCTTCCGAAAGGAGGAGCCTATGGCAAATTACGCAATTATGCGGATGGAAAAGAGAAAGCTTGCCTCCGTGGGGCGGATCGGCAAGCACAATGAACGATTGAAAAAGGAGTACAAGAGCAACCCCGATATAGACTCGGACAGAACTCCGAATAACTATCACATCATTGTCCCCAAAGCCCCCTACCGCAATGCGGTATTGGAACGAATTGAGGAGGTAGGAGCAAAGCGGAGGAAGGACAGCGTGGTACTCCAAGACTGCATTATTGGTGCCTCTCCCGATTGGATCAAGGCCAAGAGCAGAGAGGAACAGGAGGCATACTTCCGTCATGCGGTAGCCTTCTATGAGAAGCAGATCGGAAAAGAGAATATCATTTCTGCCGTGGTGCATATGGACGAAGCAACGCCTCATATGCACCTTTGCTTTGTCCCTATTACAAGCAAGGGAAAGCTTTCCTCCAAGGACATCATCGGAGGACCTGCAGGATTGCGGAAATGGCAGGATGATTTCTATGAGCATATGGCACAGAGGTATCCCGATCTGGATCGTGGAATTCCTTCCCGTGTCACTCACCGACAGCACATCCCTGTGTATATGTTCAAGAATGCAGGTGTTCTCTATGATCATTACGAGGAGATCGTAAAGGCCATTCAGGATATTGGGGTATTCAACAGCGGAAAGAAGAAGGATGCGGCGATTGCCCTCTTGGGGCGGTATGCTCCCGAAATGGCAAAGCTGAAGGAAGAACTGAAAGTGACGGATAAGAGAATCGAATATCTGGAGGGCAGTGTTCGTATTGAGAGGCAAAACACCGCTTACTTCCGTGGAGAATGTGCTGAAAAAGAAGATATCATCTGGGAGAAAAACCGACAGCTTCTGGAGTTAAATCGGAAGCAAAAAGAGTTAGAAAGGATGATTGCTCTGATTCCCCCGGAGGTTATGGAACAACTGAAGAAACAAGAGCTTGCAGCTCGCAGATTACGAAATGGAGGAGAACGATGAGATTAGAAGAAATCATGGTATCTGCCTGTGAAACCTTTAAGGATTTTCCCTTCAAGGTTAAAGAGGATCAGGAACTGGAAATGCTTGCAGAAAGCATCCGTGATAAGGGGATTTTATTCCCAATCATGGTCAGACCCAAGGACGAGGGTAGCTATGAGATCATCAGCGGACATCGCCGTGTGTTGGCTTGCAAAAAGGCAGGGATCGAGAGGATTCCTGCCTTTGTTCGTCCTATGAGCCGAGATGAAGCGGTGGTCTGTATGGTTGACAGCAACCTTCACAGAGAGAGGCTTCTGCCGTCTGAGAGAGCCTTTGCCTACAAGATGAAGGTAGAGGCTCTTTCCCATCAGGGACGAGCTTCTGTCCGACTCGGACAAAAGTCTACCCGTGCCTTGGTAGCGGAAAGCGTAGGAGAAAGTGAGACACAGGTTCAGCGGTATATCCGTCTGACGAAGTTGGAAAAGCCTCTTCTGGAATTGGTGGATGAAGGGAGAATTGCTCTCACCCCTGCTGTGGAGATATCCCATTTACTCCCCGAAGAACAGAAGGTGCTGATCGACATCTATGAGGCAGAGGAAATTACCCCTTCTTATTCTCAGGCTGTCCGAATGCGGAAACTGAGCAAGGCAGGTATTCTCTTCCCGGAGAAGATTGCGGAAATCCTGGGAGAAGCCAAGGCTAATCAGAGGGAGTTCTTCAAGCTGCCTATGGAACGCTGTGATCGGTATTTAAGCCGATTCAGCAATCCCAAGGCAAGGGAGGAATTTGTTTTGAAAGCGCTGGAGTATTACACTCGCTATCTGGAGCGACAGCGATCTCGTGATGCTCGCTAAGGAAGGAGGAATATATGGGAAGAAAAGCAAGAAAACCTGAGCTGTGTGTTCGGCGGGAATTTACAAATGAGCATCCCATACAGGAGCTTTTTGCACAGGCTTACCGTGTTTATTTTCAGGAAAAGCAGAAGGCGAAATCATCCGATCACACATTCGACTTAGCTGAGTCCTCCGATTACAATGACAATACAGATAAAAATAAGGAGGACAAAAACGATGAATCAGCAGCCTAAGATCACCGCCTTGTACTGCCGTCTTTCCAAGGACGACGAACGGTTGGGAGAGAGCCTGTCCATCGAGACACAGAAAACCATGCTCTCTCAGTACGCAAGAGAGAACCACCTGTATCCTACGGAGTTCTACATTGATGACGGCTATACGGGTCTGAACTTCGACAGACCTGCCTTTCAACGAATGATCGAGGATATAGCCTTGGGAAAGATAGGGACGGTGATCACCAAGGATCTGTCCCGTTTGGGTAGAGATCACATTCAGACGGGACAATATTCAGAGATCTATTTTCCTACGCACAGAGTCCGCTACATTGCAATCAATGATGGCTTTGACAGCGAGAATCAGCAAAGTACGGTTTATGCCACCCTGAAAACCGCTATCAATGAGTTCTACAGCAGAGATACCTCCATTAAGATCAAGGCTTCCTTCCGAGCCAGAGCCAAGGAAGGCAAACATCATTCAGTGGTGCCGCCTTACGGCTATCTGAAGGATCCTGCAGACAAGAATAATTTGATTCCCGATCCCGAAACAGCTCCTTATATTGTGAAAATTTATGACCTTGTACTGCAAGGATGGGGTAATCACAGAATCAGGGACTATTTACGGGAAATGAAGATTCCTTGTCCCTCGTGGATCCACCATGTCAGGGGTTGGTTGAAGAAGGAACATATGTTCCCCACGGAGGAATCCCACTACATTTGGAGGCCGGATACATTGCGTAATATCATTCGCAATCCTGTGTATTGCGGAGATCTGTGCTACGGCAGATCAGAGGCTATATTTAAGACCAAGAGGCATCCCAAAACCGATGAGAGTAAATGGATCCATGTGCGCAATACTCATGAAGCCCTTGTGCCTCGTGATGTATGGGAAAGAGCAAACAGCTTAATTGCTATTAAGAGGCAGGATTATAAGGATTCTGTGCAGTTTCCCTCTAATCCCTTCAATGGTATCCTCAAATGTGCCGACTGTGGAAAGGCGATGACCAGGCGGAAGTACGGAGGCACCAGTGGTCGTAAGATTTTCGTGTGTACATCCTATTCCACCTACGGAGTCCATCGTTGTTCTCAGCATAAGGTTTTTGAGGAAGATATTACGGCGGTAGTGCTTGCAGATATTCGGGCATTATCTGAGGAAGCCAAGCTGAACAAGGATGCTCTGATTGACCGAATTGTGGCACTGACACCCGAAGCAGAAGCTTCTGTCACTTCTCCCAAGGTCTACGGAGCGTTGACGAAACGACTTTCGGAGTTGGACACTCTTTTGGACAGGCTCTATGAGGATCACCTGTTCGGAAAGGTCAATGAGAGTAACTTCAATCGCATGATGGCAAAGTACCAAAAGGAGCAGGAATCCGTACAGGCACAAATCAATGCTTATGAGGATGCACGGACAGAGGAAAAAGACAAGCGTTCCAAGGCTGAAAAAATTGCAGATCTGTTTGTTCGGTACGGAGAGTTCACTGAGTTAACGGCAGGGCTTCTGAACACTCTGATTGATCGAATCACTGTCTCAGAGCCCTATGTAGAGGACGGACGATTCAAGCAGGATGTTACGATCTACTACCGCCACATCGGAGCCTTCGGTGCCGTACAGCACGATGCTACCCGTTTCTACAAATCCGAGAAATGCACTCAGGCGTCCCAAAAGAGAGCAGCACGGAAGATGGATGAACGAAAGGAGGCAGTGAAGATCGAGGCAACGAAAGATGGGTTAATATTACCTACTGAAGAAAAAGCATAGGTAGGAAACGAAGAACCGCTACCTTTTAACGGGTAGTGGTTCTTCTCTTGAGGTGGTACAGAAGGTCTTTTCCTATTATGAGGATGTAATTATCAAAATAGAGAGTTCACGAATGTCGCCTTGCCGGACATGTTTGATAAGCTGCTTGCAACCATGCGAAGCAGAGAGATCTCTGTTTCCATCGTTCTGCAGAACATGGCACAGTTAAAAGCTCTGTTTGAAAAAGAGTGGGAAAGCATCGTAGGCAACTGTGTGCGCACGGAAGTCGCCAGCGCAATATAAATTGGCGACGCGGTAATTATAGGATACCGCCTTTAGCAAGCGGTAGGTAAAAGTATCAAGCTGTCTGCAAATAAACGAGAAAAGGAGGCTCCTAATACGCAGAGGCAACCTATTATTCTACAACTTATCCGAGAGGGGAAACCCAAAGGGGAGTGTAGCATGTTGTCGCTTTTGTAATCAACAAAAGCCTGAGGGAGTGGGCAC
>JAZOAV010000198.1:0-9112 GCA_045595645.1 Faecousia sp. | reverse complement strand
ATTATGGTTAACTAAAGAGCGCAATTCTTCCAAATCGCAAAATATGGCGGTGCAGAGCAAAAAAGCGGTGCCTACAGCGGGTCGATGTGGGCATCGACCCCTACGAGGTATAAAGAAGAAGTTTGTTCGTTGGTATGACACACTTGCTGGTTTACATAATATAATTATGGTTAACTATCAAGAACGCAATTCATCTCAATCGCAAAATATGGTGGTACGGAACCAAAAGGCGGTGTCTTCATCGTCCGCTAGCACTGTCGATAACGATTGCACGATCATATTATCAGCAAGTACACGGATAAGTCGGCGTTACCTGCGTAGACCAGTCCCCACCCTTTATATCCTGTGGTGTAAAAACATTGCGAGTTTACATAATGTTATTATGGTTAACTAAAGAGCGCAATTCTTCCAAATCGCAAAATATGGCGGTGCAGAGCAAAAAAGCGGTGCCTACAGCGGGTCGATGTGGGCATCGACCCCTACGAGGTATAAAGAAGATGTTTGCTCGTTGGTATGACACACATGCTGGTTTACATAATGATATTATGGTGAACTAAACGCGTAATTATTTCCAATCACAAACTATGGTGGTACAGAGTAAAAAAGCAGTGCCTACAGCAGGTCGATGTGGGCATCGACCCCTACGAGGTATAAAGAAGATGTTTGCTTGTCGGTATGACATACTTGTGAGTTACATAATATAATTATGGTAAACCTTTCGCGGGACAGGGAAGTGCCCTTCGAGCTATCGGCCGATGGAAGGGGAAATTGTATCCCGTATCACCAGGCAGGTGGCCACAACCATGACGGTGAGACCTATGTAAAACTGCATTTTGGGCTGTTCTCCCAGGAACAGGATGCTGAATACGACGCCGAGGAAGGGCGCAACAGAATAATATGCGCTTGTTTTTGCCGCTCCCAGCTCTCGCTGTGCCAATATATAAAAATTGATGCTCAATCCATACGCCACAAAGCCCAAAAACAGAACCGGCAGTATCCAGCGAAGGGCGGGAAGTCTTTCCCCGATACTCAGTGCCACAATCAAGCTGCCCGAGCCGGAGAAGATCCCTTTGATGGTTGTGATTTGGACGGAGGATTTTGCACTCAGCATACGGGTGCAATTATTTTCCAATCCCCAGCAGAAAGCGGCACCCAGCACAAGCAAGGAACCGATGTTGAATTGAAAGCTCTCTTTTCCCTCCATGCCCAAAATGATGCTCGCAAGGCATACCAGCACAATCGCCAAAATCAGCTTGGGCGACAGATATTCCTTAAACACAAAGAAGGCAATCATGGATGTTGCCACAATCTCAAAATTGTTCAGAAGGGATGCGATGGCAGAATGGCAGAATTTTAACCCCATCATCAGCAAAATAGGGGCCGCAATATCCAGGACGATCATACCGATCGTGTAGGGAAGATCCTTTTTGGTTAAGGGTTCTTCCTTTTTTGCACGCCTTGCGGGAAGACCGCAAAGGAACAAGCCCGCTCCTGCCCCTAAATATAAAAATGCGGCCATCATGGTTGGTTGAACATGGGCAAGAAGCAGCTTGCTGAACGGAATGTTTATGGCATACAGTGCGGCGGCCAAAATCGCAAAGGCTGTAGCAATCTTTTTCCCTTTCACATGAAACTCCCCTTATCCGTAAATTGACAAAGCAGTCAGCACGGGTGTTTCTTTGGGCTTGTGTGATCAGCTTGATGAGGTTCCTAACATGTCCCAAATGAAAACAATGTGCCGACTTCATCAGCATTGTGCAAAACATTGACACAAAGCGAGAATCTTTGTATAATCCCTATGATCACAATTCTATATAAATTTCGCAGGAAATACAATCATCAAATCATACCGTATGTCAATTACGGAACATTTTACGAAATCTGTTCAGGAGATGCAATATGGATAGAAGGCAACAAAAAACAAGAGAAGCCATCTTTCGGGCTTTTGGCACCTTGCTAGAGAAAAAGCGCTTTGCGCATATCACAGTGCAGGAAATTGCCGATTTGGCTAACATCGGCAGGAGCACCTTTTATGCCCATTTTGAGACAAAAGACGACCTTCTTCGTGCTATGTGCGGAGATATTTTTCATCATGTGTTTGCCCAAAAGCTGCCGTCCGAAGCAGACGACCTTCGTTATGACAGCAAAAGCCTTGAAATGAAGCTGGGGCATATTCTTTACCATCTCAGGGAAAATCCCCTGAACCTAAAAGGACTCCTTGCGGGAGAAAGCGGCGAGCTTTTCATGCACTACTTCAAAGGATATTTGCATAACCTGTTCACGCAATATCTTGCCGAATTTCAGACGGATGTGCCCGTGGACTTTCTGCTTCATCATTTGGTTGGTGGCTTTGCCGAATCCGTGTATTGGTGGGTGCAAAAAGATATGTCTCTCCCTCCCGAAACCGTCGCCGCATACTATCTGTCCATGACTCATAGGTAAAATGATCTGCCCAAAACAGGAACCAAATCGGGACTCTGTCATAATATGGAGTGAGCCCAAGAGCTCAGAAACAATTTAGGAGGGTTCCTTATGTGTAATAACAATGGTTTCGGTGGCTGCTGGTGGATTATCATCCTCATTCTGATCTTCTGCTGCTGCGGTAGCGGTAACGGTCTGATGAGCGGTTCCGGCTGTGGCAACGGTTGTGGCTGCGACTGTGGCTGTGGCCGTGATAGCTGCTGCTAAGTAATAAAATCATGCCCGAGGGATTTTCCCTCGCGCATTTGTTTATTCTTTATTCTCTATTCTCTATTCTTTATTCTTTTTTGCAGGCACCGATTCGCACCACCGCACTTGCATATCACACCGTAGGGACGCTTCTCCGAGGCGTCCCTACGATTTCTAATACTACTTTCTGATAGAAATGTTTGATTTCTATCAGAAAGGCAACGCATAATAGCCCTGAAAACCTTGGCTTGCAAGGGCTTTCGCGTTGTTCAGTACACATTATTTTAACAGGGCTTCGCCGGCTTTATAGATGTCGCCTGCGCCCACGGTGAGGATCAAATCACCCTCTTGGGCAATGCCCCGCAGATAGGCGGTGACCTCCGGCAGGGTTTCAAAAAATTCTGCACCGGCAACCTCCTGTGCCAAATGCGCCGAGGAGATTCCAGTGAGATTTTGCTCCCGCGCGGCATAAATCTCCGCAAGAACCGCCACATCTACCCGTTTCAGCTCTTCCACGAAGTCGGCAAAAAGAGCCTTGGTGCGGGTGTAGGTATGGGGCTGGAAAGCCAGCACGATGCGCTTGTAGCCTCTCAGCTTCACCGCATCGATCAGGGCGTGAAGCTCGCCCGGATGGTGGGCGTAGTCGTCATAGATATCTGCACCGCGATAATTGCCCTTGTACTCCATGCGCCGTCCGGCACCGTGGAAGCCCGCCAAACCACGGGAAACAGCCTCGCCCTCAATGCCCATCACATAGGCAGAAGCGGCAGCAGCTAAGGCGTTGTAAATATTGTGCAGCCCGTTGACCTGCATTTCGACATGACAATAGGGCTTTCCATATGCCACGATGTCGAAACAGCGGCAATCCTCGGAGAGGTTGGTGGCATAGATATTATGCTTCCGTCCCACACCGAAGGTGATGTAGCTCAAATTTTGCAGGGCATCCATGGTGTTTTCGTCGTCCCCGTTGGCCAGCACGAAGCCTGTGCGGGGCACCAGCGCGGCAAAACGGCGGAAGGAGTATTTCACCGCATCCAAATCCTTGAAATAATCCAAATGGTCGGCTTCAATGTTGTTGATCACCGCTACGGTGGGGTAGAAATTCAAGAAGGAGTCGCAGTATTCACAGCTTTCCATAATCACCGTGTCGCCCTCGCCCACACGGTGGCCGGCATTTAACAGGGGCAGATAACCGCCGATCATCACCGTGGGATCCCGTTGTGCTTCCATAAAGATGTGGGTGGTCATGGCGGTGGTGGTGGTTTTTCCGTGGGTGCCGGAAATGCAGATGGCGTTTTTGTATGCCCGCATGATGACGCCCCATGCCTGCGCCCGTTCAAAAACAGGGATGCCCTGGGCGCGGGCGGCGGCGATTTCGGGATTGTCATTGTGGACGGCGGCAGTGCGGATAATGCAGTCCGCGCCCTCGATATTCTTTGCATTGTGTCCGATGTGGACCTGAATACCCTTACGCATCAGTTCGTCGGTGGATACGGAGGAATTCATGTCCGAACCTGTGACCTCCATGCCCATGCCCCGCAGAACCAGACCCAAAGGGCGCATGGAAACGCCACCGATGCCAATGAGATGAATGTGCTTGCCCGGAACCAAATACCTGTCCGGCCGATTTTGCAAAGCCATAGCCATGCCTCCCAGTTTGAGATATACCATATTATACACCATGTTCGCTTAATTTACAAGAGAAATTCCGCTTCTATGATGCACCACCATATTATCTTGTAGGGACTGCCGAATTGGATTGTCCCCCCCTTTTTTAAGGGGAGAATCTAATAGGCCTCCCTTACAAGGGAGGTGGCACGAAGCGCCGGAGGGTTGCCGGTGCAGGAACCACCAAATTTGTACCTTGCCAGTTCTGCGCGCGATTTGCAACCCCCCGTCCCCCCTTCAAAGGGGGGCATGGTGCTGAGAAACCCACGAGTGCTGAGTTAGGCCGATACGCATAAAAATGGATTTGGGACGGAAAACCGTCCCAAATTAGCATTATTCTTCGGGGATGACCAGGGCTTCCTCCGGTTCTACATCGGGGGCTTCGCCACGGTAGGCGGCCTTGGCATCCTCCATTTCCTCCCGCAGGCGGTTGATACGGCGGAAGGCCTCGGAAATCTTGTCGCACAGGGGTTCGTATTCTGCCTCGTCCGGCTCCTCGTCGGTCACATAGTCCTTGTAATAGACCTTGCCCAAGCGGGTGTACAGACGGCGAATCCGCTCCTGTTCGGCGGCAATTTCCAAACGGCGTTTCGACATAAATGCCATGTAACGAGCCGCATCCATCGCACTTTCAGCGGCATTGCAAGCAGTTTCTCTCCAATCCATTATGTTTCCTCCTTTTTGGTGTGATTTACAAGCATATTTTCGGGATTCGGCTTACGCAGCAGAATCCAAAGCAACAATGCAAGAGATACGACCACACTGACAATGGCAACCACCTGACTGAAACGCAGAGAGCCGCCCATCAGACTGTCCGTGCGCAGTCCTTCGATCCACATCCGTCCGAGTCCGTACCATGCCAAATAGTAGAGGAACACCTGACCATCGAATTTCCGCTTTTTCGACAGGAAATGGAGCACCAACAAGCCCAGCGCATTCCAAGCGGACTCATAGAGGAAGGTGGGATGTACCTGTACAAAGCCATCGACTGCTTTTGCCCGCAGCTCCGCAATGGCAGGGTCGGACAGGCCGTAGAGACAGGATTCCGGCAGACGCATGGCAAAAATATTGTCGCAATAGCTGCCGAAGGCCTCCCGATTGAAGAAATTTCCCCAACGACCAAGGCTCTGCCCGATGAGCAGACCCAGACCGGCGATATCCGCACAGGGCAGGAATTTTTTCCGCCGCTCCTGACTGAACAGGGAGTAAATCCCCACGCCCAATACCGCACCGATGACACCGCCGTAGATGGCAATGCCGCCGTCACGGATGTTCAGCCACTCGCTGAAGGGGGTTCCATATAAAATGACATAGTACAATCGGGCTCCCACAATGGCACAGGGCACCCCGACCAAGACGATATTGTAGATATCATCCTGCGTCAAGCCAAATTCCTTGGCACGGCGGCAGGCGTAAATCACTGCAAAAAGCACACCAAGGGCGATGATCACACCGTAAAACTTAATTTCAAAACCAAAAATGCTAAAGCCATCGGGTGGATTGATTTCCTCGATTCCCAAGCCGGGAAACCCGATGGATGCTGTATCCAATCGCATTACAATTCCTCCTTTGGGTAGATGATAGCCAGTGTGGGGGCGGTCTGTCCCGCAATTTGGGCGAATAAGTCTGCTACAGCCTCTTGCGTGACGGCGGCATAGGCTTCGGGGAAGCGGAAGTAGTCCATGCCATCTAACTCGTAGGCGCAGATGCGGAAGCAGGTGCTTTCAAAGCTGTCCAAGTCCCGTGTGCGCCGTCCGAGAGCAGATTTTTTCAGCCGTTCAAAGAGTGCCGTGTCAAAGCCCTCTTGTTGCAGGCGTTTTGCTTCCTCCACGATGGCTTGGCAAACGGCCTCCGGCTCGTGGCTGTCGCCCACGGCGGTCAGAAGGCAGGCATCCTTCACACTTTCGTAGCCTATGGAAAAGGCCGAATCGATCAGCCCTTCCTCATACAAGCGGGTGTACAGGGGAGAGGATTCTCCGCAGAGGATTTCTGCTGCCAAATCTCCCACGATTTCCCGTTCCAAAGCCGCCATGCCCTTTTCGGGGGGCAGGCAGGGCAGCCCTAAGCAGAAGGTGGGCATGGAAACGGGCATTTCCCGCCGTAACACGCCCGCTTCTCTTGCTTTGCTGCTTCCGTAATGCCGTTGGGCAATGGGGGCGCAGGGTTTGGGACTACATTCCTTTGCGATTGCCAAAACCTCTTGGGCGTCTACATCTCCCACCACGCACAAAATCATGTTGGAGGGCTGATAAAAGGCTTCGTGGCAGGCATAAAGCAGGGGAGCGGTGATTTCGCCGATGGATTCCACCGTGCCCGCAATGGGCACGCTCACAGGATGCTCGGGGTACATGGCGGCGTACAGATCCTCAAACACGCGGCTGTCTGCACTGTCCTCGTACATTTTGATCTCCTGCGCAATGATGCCCTGTTCCTTTTCCACGCTCTCGTCGGTGAAATAAGGGGTCAGCACCATGTTCATCAGTAGGCGCAGATTGTCTGCAAACTGCTCCGTGCAGTGGAAGTAGTAGGCGGTCATGGTGTAGGAGGTGAAGGCGTTGGGGCTGGCACCGCGGGCGGCAAATTCATCCGTGGCATTTCCCTCGGGCATGTCGAACATTTTGTGCTCCAAGTAGTGGGCAATGCCGTCAGGAACCCGCCGTTCTTCGCCGTTTAAGGTAAAATGGGTGTCGATGGAGCCGAAATCCACCGCTAAAAAGGCTAATTTTCGGGCAAAGCCCTTCTTGGGCACGACACGCACCCGCAGCCCGTTTTCCAAGCGGGCTTCATAGATGGATTCTCCCAAGCGAGGGAAGCTGCGCTGTTTCATTCCGATTCCCCCTTCAGGAAGTAAATGGTATCCAGCTCCAAGGTGTTTGCGGCCTCGGACAAGTCCTGTACCGTGAGGCGGCGAATGCGCTCCATGTGTTCCGGTAAGTCCTCTCCGGGCAAAATTGCCATGCCCAAATAGAAATCGTCCAGACGAGAAGGCGCATCCAATGCCATTTGCAGGCCGCTGAGCACCTGCATTCGGGCACTTTCCAGTTCTTGCTCCGTAATATCGCCCCGCTTGCAGGCATCCAGCTCCGCTAAGATGGCAGTTTTTGCCGTTTCGTATTTGTCAAAATCAATGCCGCCGGAAATGAGCAGCATCCCCTTGTATTTTTCAAGGGAGGAAGAAACGGAGTAGCACAGGGAACGCTCCTCCCGCACATGGACGAAGAGCTTGCTGGTCATGCCGGAACCGAGGACGGCGTTGAGCAAGCTCATGGCAGCATAGCGGCTGTCCCCCTGCACAATGGGGGTGCGCAAGCCCATGATAAGCTTGCCTTGGGTGACATCCATGGTCTCGGAGACTTCTTTCAGGGAAGAAACCGGCACAAAGGGGCTGACTTGCAAGGCTTCCCAAGCCACCTCGCGACGAGAAGCAAAGACCTTGGCAAAGGCGGCTGCCGCTTCCTCGGGGGATTTGCGGCCTGCGTAGAAAATTTCAACAGGGCAGTGGGTCAGGGTGTTTTGGTAGTGTTGCCACAGACTTTGGGGCGTGATGCGCTCCACATCCTCTACCCGTCCCAAACGGGGCACGCCGTAGGGCTCGCCCTTGTACATCAGCTCCAGCATCCGCTGGGTAGCATAGCTGCGCTTGTCATTGAGATTGGCTTCAATGGCGTTGATCAAATTCTGCTTTTCGCCTTCCACATATTTCTCACAGAATACGCCATTTTCTGTAGCAGGATGCCAAAGAAGATCCTCTAAAAAATCCAGCATTTCCCGGAAAATCGACTCGCCCTCCGGCAAGAAGGCATCCTCGATGAAGTCTGCATAGAAGCCTGTCAGGACAATTTCTCCCTTGCGGCGTACCAGAGTGCCCAGGGTGGCACCGTAGAGCTCGTCCAAACGGACGGAGATCTGCTGCATATCGGGAAATTGGCGGCTGCCCCGCAGAAGCACGCTGGGCAGGAGGGCATCGGCGGCGGCTGTTTCCGCCCGATGGGTACGGAGGAAATTGACACTGAAGCAGGCGGTTTTGAACTTGTCCGTCTGCATCGCCCGCAGTGTCACCCCCGGCGCGATGGTGTAATTTATGGTCAAAAAAGTCATCCTTTCATATATGAAGCTGGAACTGTACCACTGTGCTCGGCACTTGTCCCTCTTTCAAGGCAATGCTGTCAACTTAATAAAAACCGTAGAAAAATAGGAGGGTTTAAGCAATAACAATTATCTCTTTGTGCTACATCGATTTAAAGTTCAGAACTTTAAATCGATGCTATATAAGCCTTATGTTTCGCTTTATAAGGCTTCTCCCACTCCCTTATGGCAATGCAAAACCTGTCTGATTCCATTAAGTTGACAGCATTGCCTTTCAAGGGGGAATACAAGGGGGTTGCCGAACTATCAAATTTGTTTCATGTCGGTGATGCGTTCGGGCGCGTCAAGGATGCACCCCAAGGGCATTTCCTCGCTTCGCTCAGGGCACCGCGCGCTACGGGTGCGTTGCGCCCTACGGCATTGACGGGAATTTGCCTTTTCTTTATTATACACGATTTTTTGGGAAAAGAAAGACTTTTTCAAAATATCCCTTGCGTTTCTTTCATTTTTTTAGTAAGATATATTTTACAGTAAATAAAAGGCGACCTCTAATACTACTTTCTGATAGAAATGTTTGATTTCTATCAGAAAGGCAACGCAAAAAGCGTTGCGATTTTGCAATTTTTGGAATAGAAAATTGCAAAATCCCGTCTCATAAATTCTTGACGCACCTTCGGTGCTATAAAAA
>JAZOAV010000197.1:0-7940 GCA_045595645.1 Faecousia sp. | reverse complement strand
GAAGAAGTTGCAGCTCTGGGCCGCTATGCAGCAGAGGGCGGCAGCGTCATCATCTGCTCCAAGTCCGACCGTGACAACATGTTCGACAACTGCGCTGAGAATTCCAATGTTTTGTTGGAAATCATCGGTGCCAAGACCCGTGTTGTCAATGGTATCATTGTTGACAACGACATGAAGGCCAACGAGGCTTACCGTGTCTACTTCTCCGGCAAGGAGAACTTCAACACCGAGCATCCCTTCACTGCCGGTGCTTACACTGCTTCCAACGCCTTCGGCACCATCCCCGCTACCGATAACCAGACCGGCTTCCAGGTCTACAACGGCGCTCCCATCGAGATTCTCGAGGGCGGCGAGGATACCGTTGAGGTCCTGATCCGTGGCTACGGCACCACCTGGGGCTCCCACTATGACGGCTACTTCACCAGTTCTGCTTTCGCTCCCGAATACGACGAGGCTGATTCCAGCAAGGTCACCGTCAAGAAGGGCGATGTCAATGTTATGACCTACGAGGTTCTGCCCGGCGGCGGCTGGTGTCTGACCTCCGGCGTTACCTTCTTCTCCGACTACGACATTAAGGACGAAGTGGAATACGCCAATAAGTACATCCTGCGTAACATCATCCGTGCCATCACCAAGGCTGAAGAGGATCCCACTCCCATCGCCGAGGTTAAGACCAAGACCGAGGGTGAGTTCACCATCGACGGCTATGTTACCTCCAACGCTTCCGCATACGACATGGATACCGCTTTCTTCGACTGCATCTATGTGCAGGATAAGCTGGGCAATGGTATCAACGTGTTCCCCGTTGCCGGCAACTTTGCCATCGGCATGAATGTCCGTTGCCACGGCGGCATCACCTTCTACTGCGGCGAAGTCGAGCTGAACCTCAGCACCGACTACAACGGCAGCATCCGTGTTCTCTCCGACGAGCTGTACACCGTGCAGCCCAAGACCGTCACCTGTAAGACTGCTATGTCTGACGCAGCTATCGGTAACCTGATGCGTGTCGGCGGCATCGTCACCGACATCCACAAGACCGAAGGTGTCATTGACAAGATCTATGTCCGTGACGCAACCGGCGAGGCTTGCATCTTCATCAACGGCTACATCAACAAGGATTACACCGGCCTGGACAACCTGGCTGTGGGTATGATGATCAAGGCTGTTGGTATCGGCTCCCGCGATGTGGACGAAACCAGCGAAACTGCTGCGATCTTCGCTCGTCTCCGTGTCCGTAACCGTGCTGAAATCGAAATCGTGGAAGACACCATCGATGTTGCCGGCCTGTTCACCGATATCACAGGCAACGAGTGGTACTTCGAGGCTGTCGAGTACGCTGTGCAGAACGGTCTGCTGAAGGGTACCGAAAACACCGTGTTCGAGCCCGAAAGCACCCTGACCCGTGCAATGGTCGCTACTGTCCTGTACCGTGCTGCAGGCGAACCCGCTGTGGAAGGCACTTCCTCCCTCACCGATGTTCCCGCTGACGAGTGGTACACCAATGCTGTCATTTGGGCACAGACCAATGGCATTGTCAACGGCTACGAAGACAACACCTTCCGTCCCGAAAACAGCATCACCCGTGAGGAAATGGCTGTTATGCTGGCAAGATTTGCTAAGCTCAACGGCGCTGATATCGCCACCGAGTCCAAGCCCGAGTTCCCCGATGCAGACGCCGTTTCTGAGTGGGCAGTGGAAGCTATGGCATGGTGCGTGGAAAATGGTATCATCAACGGCATGGAAGGCACTCTGAACCCCATGGGTCTGGCTACCCGTGCACAGTTTGCTACCATTATGATGCGCTACGAGAACCTTGACTAAGAAAACCGAATCTCATTGAGTTAAGGTCTTAGCACCATAAACCCGAGGCCCTTCCGCTCTGCGGAAGGGCCTTTTGCCTATAGCGTATAGGCAGGATGTGCGGGGGAATTATACGGGGGGCATTCGGCACACCAAGGTGCCCGGGGCGGAGGAAAAACTGGAGCAGACTTGGATCACGACGCCGTATTTCTTTGCCAGCTCCACACAGCGGTCATGGAGCACCTTTGCGCCGCTTCGTGCCAGAGTGAGCATATCGTCATAGTCGATTTGCTCGAATTTCACCGCATCGGGGTGTTTTCTGGGGTCTTTGTCGTAAACGCCGTCCACATCGGTGTAAATGCGGCAGACATCTGCGGGTAAAAAGGCGGCCAGCGCCACGGCGGTGGTATCTGAGCCGCCGCGACCAAGGGTGGTCACATCGCCGCTGTCGGTGACACCCTGAAAGCCCGCCACCAAGGGCAAGCGTTTTGCCGCCCATTCCTGTTGGATGCGATCATTGCACAAGCCCAGTGCCCGTGCGCTGCCGAAAACATGGTCGGTTTGCAAGCCCGCTTGCCATCCTGCCAAGCTGACGGCGGGAATCCCCAATCGTTGCAGAGCCATGGCGCACAGACTGACACTGCACAGCTCTCCCGTTGATAATAGCATATCCAGCTCTCGCCCGCCGCAATCAGGGTCGATTTCTTTGGCTCTTGCAAGCAGAGCATCGGTACTGCCCCCCTGCGCGGAGAACACCCCCACGACCTCGTGCCCCTGTCGGTAAAGTGCGGCCAAACGGCGAGCCGCCGCGTAGAGCTTTTGTGTATCTGCGACGGAGCTGCCGCCAAATTTTATCACATAGCGTCCCATAAAGGTCACCTCCCTGGGGTATAATATGTCGCAAGACGGCGAAATGTTAGGAAATTCAGATTGCTCTTGCCGAATTAGTCAGAGCTTCCCTATTTACATTTTGGGGCATTTGTGCTATAATAATTACAATATAATAGCGTATGGAACAGGCAGGGAGGAAACAGCCGCTTTGCGGCACTGTGTCTCGGCAGCCGTGCGACCAACGAAAGGGCCGATATGCCACCGAAAGGGAAGGCGGTCTTAGTAGGCTTTGGGTCAAGTCGGAATACTCCCGTCCGTTTCCGGTCGTTTTCTGAGGCGAAACGACCGATGCTTTACTGCGCCTCAAGGGGCGCATTTCTTTTTTTGAGGAGGTGTGTTTCGTGTCAGCCTTTGGGCGGTTGCATCCCATTGTCAATTTCATCTTTTTTGCCTTCGTGCTGGTGCTGAGCATGGTTTGGAGCCATCCTGTGATGCAGATTTTGGGGTTTGTTCTGGCCGGGACGGCGGTTGTTGCCTGCTTGGGCCGGCGGGGGCTGTGGAATCAGCTTCGCTTCGGACTGCCTCTGATGCTGTTTACCGCACTGCTGAACCCTATTTTGTCCCATGAGGGCAGCACGGTGCTGTTTTATTTTCCGTGGGGCAGTGCATGCACGCTGGAATCTCTCCTCTACGGCCTGTCTGTGGGCTTGCGGCTGGGGGCAGTGCTGCTGTGGTTTGCCGTGTGGAACTGCGTGTTTACCACGGATAAATTTGTCTTTCTGTTTGGTCGGACACTGCCCTCTGTTTCGCTGGTGTTGTCTATGGGACTGAGCCTGGTGCCCCGTCTGTTGCAGCGGTTTCGGCAGGTATCTGATGTACAGCGTTGCCTGAAGCCTGACAGCAAGGGCTTGCGCCATGTGGGGCGTTGCGTGTCTATCGTGATTACATGGGCTTTGGAAAACGCCTTGGATACCGCCGATTCCATGCGGGGAAGGGGCTACGGTCTGCGCCCCCGCAGCTATTTCAGCATTTATCGCTTTACCCTCCATGACGGACTGGCCCTCTGTACCCTGCTGCCACTGTGTCTGTGTGCCGTGGCGGCGGCTGTTTCGGGCTGGGCAGATTGGAGCTATTATCCTGTACTATCCGGCAGTGGTGGTTGGAAGCTGCTTCTGACCGCCCTGTCTTTTGGCCTGTTGGCCCTGTATCCCTTGATTTTGGAAGGAAAGGAGGCCCTTGCATGGCGTGCATCGAACTGAAAAATCTCAGTTTTACTTATCCTAACGCTGCCCGTCCCGCTTTGAAGAAGCTGAATTTGACGGTGCAGGAGGGCGAATTTCTCACGCTCTTAGGGCCCTCCGGCGGGGGAAAAAGTACCTTTTTGCGCTGTCTCAAGCCGGCTCTGCGACCCCATGGGGCGATGGAAGGAGAGATTTTCTTCTGCGGCGAGCCTTTGGACAGCATGGATGCTCGTCGCCAAACGGCGGAAATCGGCTTTGTTCTGCAAAACCCCCACAGCCAAATTGTCACGGACAAGGTTTGGCACGAGTTGGCCTTCGGATTGGAAAGCCTTGGTGTGGAAAAATCGGTCATTCGTCGCCGTGTGGCGGAAATGGCGGCATTTTTCGACATGGAAGGTTGGTTCGAGCTGGAAACGGCTTCTCTTTCCGGTGGGCAGAAGCAGCTTTTGAACCTGGCATCTGTGATGGCTTTACAGCCGAAAATTTTGCTGTTGGATGAACCGACGGCACAGTTAGACCCCATTGCCGCCACGGAATTTCTCCATGCGGTTGACCGCATTCGGCGGGAGCTGGGAACCACGGTGATTCTCAGTGAGCATCGATTGGAGGAGGCCCTTCCTCTGTCCGATCGGGTGCTGGCGCTCAATGGAGAACTGCTCTGTCTGGGAACGGTGCATGAGGTGAGCGAAGCCCTGCGCGGGACGAGTCTCTATGCCTGTATGCCAACGCCTATGCGCCTGTGCGGTGCTTCGGATGTGAGCGAGGCGCGGCAGTGGTTCCAAAATCGGCAAGAACCATTGCTTCCGCTGCCGCCCCGTCCTGTGCGGGAGAGTGCTGGTGCTGCGGTGGAGCTGCGCCATGTGTCCTATCGCCATGAGCGCAAGGGGAAGGACTTGCTTCGTGAGTTAAACTGCGAATTTGGCAAGGGACAGCTCACCGCCATTTTGGGCGGCAACGGTGCGGGAAAATCCACTACCCTATCCCTGATTGCAGGGCTGAGGCACCCACGGCAGGGAAGTGTGCGCCTGCACGGTCGCATTGCCTTGTTGCCCCAAGACCCGCAAGCTCTCTTTTTGCGGGACAGCTTGCGGGAGGATCTGGCAGATATTTCAGCGGAGTATGCCGCTGTAGCGGAATTATGTAAACTAAATGCCCTCTTAGACCGCCATCCCTATGACCTTTCGGGCGGCGAACAGCAGAGAGCGGCGTTGGCGAAGATTTTGCTGGCTGAGCCGGAAATCCTCCTGCTGGACGAGCCGACCAAGGGCCTGGATGTGGGTTTTAAGGCGGAATTTGCGCAAATCCTGCGACAGCTTTTGCGGCAGGGCAAGACGGTGATCATGGTGAGTCATGATGTGGAATTCTGCGCCGAGGAAGCCGACCGCTGTTTGCTCCTCTTTGACGGGAGCTTTGTGGCAGAGGGAACGGCAAGGGACTTTTTCTCGGGCAACCATTTTTACACCACGGCGGCTAATCGCATTGCAAGACAGCGTTTGCCTGAAGTGGTCACTTGTCGGGAGCTGTTGACGGTTTGCGGCATGGAGGAGCCTTCCGTGCCGCCGTCCCACGGGGAGGATGATGCACCGCCTCCCCAAAAGACCGCCGTGCAACAAAAAAAGCCCTTGCCGTGGTGGCGTTTGGGGCTGTCTGCACTGGGGCTTTTGGCGAGCTTGCTCTTGGGGGTGCACATCCTAACAGATTGGAAGCTGCCTTTTTTAGAAGGCTTATCTCAGTATGTGCAGTATGGCTCCTTGGCGGGAGGGCTGTTGCTCAGCCTGATTCCCCTGTTGCGGAAGGGCGACCGACTGCGAAAACCCCATTGGTCTACGCTCTTGTTATTGGTTTTGGTGCCCCTGACGGCATGGTTGGGGCTACAGTGGCGAGGGCAATATGCCCTTCTGTCGGTGATTCTGCTGTGTGAATTGCTCGTTCCCTTTTTTCTGCGCTTCGAGGGCAGACGACCCACGGCGCGGGAGTTGGTGCTCCCTGCGGTGCTGGCGGCTCTGTGTGTGGCGGGACGGACGGCTTTTGCCTCGCTGCCGCAGGTCAAGCCCGTGCTGGCACTGGTGATTTTGTCGGGAATTGGGTTGGGAAGCGAAGGGGGCTTTTTGGTAGGGGCTCTGTCTATGCTCCTTTCCAATATGATTTTTGGGCAGGGGCCGTGGACGCTGTGGCAGATGCTTGCCATGGGTCTGGTGGGCGGCTTGGCGGGTCTTCTGAGTCGGCGGGGCATTTTGCGCACAGACCGCCTGTCCCTGTGTGTCTATGGGGCCTTCGCTTCGGTGGTGCTCTATGGGGTGCTGATGAATTTTTCCTCGGCAATCACCTGGCACAAGGATTTGAGCCTCTCTGTGGTTTTGGCCTACTGCGCCTCGGGCTTCCCCATGGATGTCCTGCAGGGCGGGGCAACGGTGGCCTTCCTGTGGCTCTTCGGCAAGCCCATGCTCCGCAAATTGGAGCGCATCGGCCAAAAATACGGAATCAGCCATGAAGGATCGTGACTTGCATTTTTGCGAGGCTTGTGCTATGATGTGATATAGGATAAAAACATGGAGGTATGTGTTATGGCGAAATTAGAAGGCTTGCAGCCCAAGGCGGTTCTGCATTTTTTTGAAACTCTGTGCGGCATTCCCCACGGTTCGGGAGATATGCAGCGGATTTCCGATTACTGCGTGGAATTTGCTAAGGAGCGGGGTCTGCGCTATGTGCAGGACGAGCATTATAATGTTGTGATTTACAAGCCCGCTTCTCAGGGCTATGAAGACCACCCCACGGTGATTTTACAGGGCCATTTGGACATGGTCTGCGAAAAGGACGAGGATTGTGACATTGATTTTGCCACCGACGGTCTGCGCCTGAACCACGACGGGGAATATCTCTTTGCCGAGGGCACTACTTTGGGCGGCGACGACGGCATTGCCGTGGCATATGCTCTGGCTCTGCTGGACAGCAAGGAGTACAAGCATCCCGCCCTGGAGTGCGTATTTACCGTGGATGAGGAAATCGGCATGCTGGGTGCGGATGCAATGGATATGTCCGTGCTGGAGGGCCGTTTGCTTCTCAACTGCGACTCCGAGGACGAGGGCGTGCTTACCGTGAGCTGCGCAGGCGGCGCACAGACGGATTTGTTCCTGCCTGTGGCATGGGAAGAAGCTGCTTCCGGCTGGCGTGTCAGCGTAGAGGAGCTGGTGGGCGGACACAGCGGTGTGGAAATTCACAGAGCGAGAGCCAATGCCAATAAGGTGCTGGCAGGACTTCTGAAGGAGCTGCCTGTCCGTATGTGCTCCATCGACGGTGGCAGCAAGGACAATGCCATCCCCAGAGCCAGCATTGCCTATGTATGCAGTGAGGCCGAGAATTTTGATAAGCTGTTCCTTGCCCGTTGCAAGGAACTGGTACTGCCCGCCGAGGAAATCCATGTGCGCTACACCTGCGAAAAGGCAGAGGCCTCCCGCAGCATGGACGAGGCAAGCAGCCGTGCTCTGCTGGGCCTGCTGAACGACCTGCCCAACGGCGTGCAGGCTATGAGCAAGGACATTGAGGGCTTGGTACAGACCTCCCTGAATTTGGGCATTTTGGAAACCCGTGAGGACAGCGTGCGGCTGGTATTCTCCGTCCGTTCCTCCGTCAATGAGGAGAAGCGGGCTCTGCTGAACCGTGTGCGGGAGCTGGCAGAGAAATACGGCGCAAGCTACGAGGAATCCGGCGCATACCCCGCATGGGAGTACCGCAAGGAATCCCGTCTGCGGGACACCATGGTGCAGACTTATGAGCATCTTTACGGCGCAACCCCCAAGGTAGAGGCCATTCATGCCGGTCTGGAATGTGGCCTGTTCTGTGACCGCCTGCCCGGTCTGGATGCCGTGTCCTTCGGCCCGCAGATGCACGATATTCACACCTCCCGTGAGCGGCTGAACCTGGCCTCCGTGGAGCGTACTTGGAATTATTTGCTGGCTGTTCTGGAACGGCTTTGATTTGTCATGGGGACGGGTGACCCGTCCCCTACGAAGGCGATGCCGATGCGGTAAAAATCGTAGGGGTCGATGCCCACATCGACCCGAACCGCGG
>JAZOAV010000196.1:0-10748 GCA_045595645.1 Faecousia sp. | reverse complement strand
TGTAATGCTGTTCTTGCCGCCATAGGCGGTGCAGGATATTTATCCTGCAATAAAATGGTTATGAAACCATTTTATCAAGAAACAGTATTATAGCCCGTAAGGGCGTAGAAACTCGTATGAAACGCTTTTTGTGCCTTTCGGCACAAAAAGATTCCATTAAAAGTGTCTACTTTTCATGGAATAATAGTATGATATCTTTTTTCTCCTTTTCACAGGCGTGTTTCCGTGTTTGGCAACGCCTTTGCAAAATATTTTCACCTATTATCATCACCGACTCTGCTGTACCATAATTAATTTTAAAAGCAAATTCGCCCTGTATAAAGTTTCTTGTTTTACAGATACTAACGGCGTGATTTGTAAAAAAATTGTAGGGACGATGCATCGCCCCTGCGAGAAAAGGAGATTTTGATAGATGAAAGCAACGGGCATTGTCAGAAGAATCGATGACCTCGGGAGGGTCGTCATCCCCAAGGAGATCCGCCGCACCCTACGCATCCGTGAGGGAGACCCGTCACAGACAACATTGGAAGCATGGCAGTTATTCGCCATTTCCATGATCGACCTCCACAAAAGACTTGCACTAAAATAATACATTCTGCTGATAAAAAACCGACGATAAAAACCGACGATAAAAAACCGACGATAAAAACCGCGACCCAAAAGAATGCAATTATTGCGTATCTTACGGATCATGTTAGTGGCAAGATTTCGGATTTTTCAAGTTTGTTGGGGTTGAAAACCACCAGGGTCAAGGAAATCCTATACTCTATGATGGAAGAAGGCACCATTGTGGCAGAGGGAAGCAATCGCAACAGAGTCTATCGTCTAAAGTCCTGATTTTTAGCGAATCCTTTTCCTTTCGTGTATGTATGCAAAAACGATTCTTGCTTTCGTGAGCTTTGAGAATAGATAGCCTTAATAAACAGCGTTGCCGTGCAGAGCAAAAAGCCCTGCACGGCAACATTTGGTTTTTGAATCGGTATAATTGATCGTTTGTAAAATGGAGATTCAAAGCACTGCTTGATCCAAAAGGAAGTCAATGACTCCGATGTTCAAAATGCCCTTATCATCGTACCAGCGTTTGCGGATGTCGTGGCGGACGATGATCTTGGGGAAGGAATCTCCGGTTAGACCGAAGGGCCTGTTTTCTGCTTCTGCTTTGGCTTCATCGTGGAGGGCGTAGGCGGACTGGATGTAGATCCGCTTCCCACCGATGGTCGCAACGAAGTCTATTTCTCTCGGCACCTGCACAGTGCGACCCTTTGAATCTGTACCGCTTCCGTATACGATACCTACATCTACACTGCAGCCACGGATGATCAGCTCGTTGTAGATGATGTTCTCCATAATATGCGTCATTTCCTGCTGACGGAAGCCGATTCGGGCATTTCGCAATCCGATGTCCTCACAGTAATACTTGTTGGGGTAGTCGAAGTAACTCTTGCCCTTCACATCCCAACGCTTACATTCGCTGAACAGGAAGGCATCCGAAAGATGATCCATATAGGTTTTGACGGTGTTCTGGGACACTGTATTTTCTCCGGCCAGCTTCTGCTTGGTGTTCAGAGTGTTGGTCACATTGGTGGGATTGGTGAGAGAACCAACGGAAGAGCAAAGAAGATTTAGAACGGAATCCAGTATATCTGCTCGCTTGATCTTCTTTCGTTCCAGAATGTCCTTCAAATAGACCTCGGAGAAAAGAGATTGCAGATAGGCCATTTTGGCAGTATCGTTGGGACGGGACAGAACCAAGGGCATCCCCCCGAAAAATGCATAAGTGTCAAAGGCTTCGTATTTGTCCCCTCCTACGGCAGAATAGTATTCTGCAAAGCTGAGGGGATGAACACGGATCTCGTCACTGCGACCTCGGAACTCGGTAAGAATATCGGAAGACAGCATCCGAGAATTGCTGCCGGTGACATAGATATCCAAATTGGGGAGAGAACGGAGATCGTTTAAGGCATCGTAAAAAGTGATCCTTTTCCCGTTGGGATTGTAAGGGTTTGGCACCTCGTCAGACATTTGGATCTCGTCAATAAAAAGATAGAAACGGGCCTCGGAGCCCTCCACGGTGCTTCGGACAGCTTCGGCAAGCAAAAGGGGATTGCGGAATTGAATATCCCGCGCAAGATCCAATTCAAAGCTCAGGATCTGCTCTTCCTTCACTCCCTGTTCCAATAAATACTTTCGGAACAGCACTCGGAGCAAATAAGACTTACCGCACCTGCGTATACCGGTGATCACCTTCACCTGCCCATCCCACATATAAGAGATCAGTTGATTCAAATACCTATCTCGTCGAATATCCATAACTCCCTCCATTGAAAACTTGGCTAAAATATCATACAACCTTTCAATGCAAAGTATACCCCATGCAAAAGAAAAAATCAAGGGTTCTATTGAAAACTTTCTTTAATGTATAAAAAAATCTGCATAATTTTGAAAATAAATTGAACAAAGTCCAAATTATTGGACAGGGCTTATGATACAATAGAGGTATCTAAATCTAAATATGATAACAAAGTATAAAGAGGGAGCGGAATGATGACGAAACAGGAATTAGACATGAAGCTCGTGAAGGTTTGCGAGAGCGGGTATCCTGATATCAATAAAATACAAGAATTGATCCTTGCAGGGGCAGATACGAATCAGGTACATAGCAGTGGCCGAAATATCTTTGACAGGGTGTTTCTCAGATTTTTGAATACGAGACGACAAACACCCAAAAGAAACTACTACAAAGCGAAAAAGATAAAAGAAACCATACAGCTTATGGTAGAGCACGGATGGGATGTCAAACGCTTTGGCATGTCGGTTATGAATCGTTTTCTGTTCGCTACCTATGATAGAAATACATTTGACTTGTATCGGTCAAACAATTCAGTCGGTTTCCTTTGATCATAAAACCGTGGTAAAGGGAACAACGCATTACGGACAGCCCACCATTATTATAGAACTGTCTAACGGCAAAAAGCTGAAGTTCTCCCACAATTTCGGTGAACTTCCGGACAGAGAATCCCAATCGAGATTTTGGATCGAGTAATTTTAGCAAAAGGAGGGAAGCCATGAATATCTTGAAAACTCCAAACCAAGAAGAATTATATCGGTTATTGTTCCAACTGCCGCCGCAGTTTGAAGAAGCGAGTTGCTTTATTCAGAGGGAAAAGCTGACTGCCGAGGATGTGACTCGTGTGGGCGTTCAATATGCAGAAAACTGCTCCCTCGACTATGGCGAATCCTTGTCGAAGGATGCTTGGGAAAATACTTCCCGTGGAAACTGCGAAAAGAAATATGCCGTACAAAGCGCATATCTCTACGAGACTACGGAGTTCCTCTTGCGGTACGGATTAGAGCCCAACGCTGTTTACGACAGCGAATACGGAAACTACAATAGTTCCCTGCGGAGGGTGTATGGGCGTCTATTTTGATTTTTACGGAACAAAGGCCCATTTTAATCCCCATGAATCTGTTTCATCTATGTTTGGAGCCCTCTTGACAGCGGTTTATGCCCTATTTGAGGAAGAACACGATTCTCCTCACTGTGCAGACAATGCGGTTGTGAAAAATGTGGAATTTACCATTGAATTAGAGTGGTTTGGTTGTTATAATCGCTGTATAGGATCTGCGTAAAATAGGTATTGATTTAGAAGGAGGGATGGAAATGGAGTTTCCGGCACATATCAGCTCAAATGAGGACGGTTCCCAAAGTGTACAAACATGTCAGGAACACTGCAGAGGTGCTGCGAAATATGCTGGGGAGGCACTTTCCTCTGCAGACCTTTACGAAGCGGCATATTTGAGTGCCTTGGTCCATGATTTGGGAAAGTTTAAAGAAGAATTTTCTGTATATCTGCAGGATGAGAATGCTGTCAAGGGGAGTGTGAATCATAGCTTTGCAGGTTGTCGGCTGCTGTTAGAGCTGTTTCATGGTGATAACGGATTGCAAGAAGAGGATCTTACTGCAGAGCTTTTGGCATATGCAGTGGGAGCGCATCATGGCTTATTTGATTGTGTTGATGAGAATCAAAAATCAGGTTTTCTCCACCGAATGAATACAAAGGGGATCGGCTATGAGGAGGCAGCCGGCCATTTTCTGAACCTTTGCGTATCGAGGGATGAGCTATCGGAGCGTTTTTGTGCGGCACATAAGGAGCTTATGACAAAATACCGCAGGATCATGGAGATCAGCAAGGACTACGAGGAAACCTGCTTCTATTTTGGCCTGTTAGGGAGATTGCTCTTGTCTGCTGTGATTGAAGGAGATCGGAGAGATACAAGGGAATTTATGTCCGGCTCTATCGGAAAAAAGGAATGCAATCCTGTTGATCTGCATCTCTTCTGGGAAAAGTATTTGTGTCGGGTTGAGGAGAAAATACAGTGTTTTTCATGCGACTCACCTATTGATCGAGCCAGACAAAGCATCAGTGATATTTGCAGAGGCTTTGCTGAGAGGGAGGGTGGGATCTACCGCTTGAATGTTCCTACCGGAGGCGGCAAGACTCTAAGCTCCCTGAGGTATGCACTTGCCCACGGAATGAATCGAGGGAAGACAAGAATCATCTTCACATCCCCGCTTTTGTCTATCTTGGAGCAAAATACAAAGGTGATTCGTGATTTTTTGGAGGATGACAGTATTATTTTAGAGCATCACTCTAATGTGATCCGACCGAAGGACGGCGAGGATCTGGATCTTCTGGAGCTTGCAACGGAGAACTGGGACAGCCCTGTGATCATCACGACCTTGGTGCAGCTACTGAATACCATGTTCTTGGGAAAGACAACTGCTGTTCGGAGATTCCACGCACTGTGTAACAGTATTATTGTTATTGACGAGGTGCAGACGGTTCCCAATCATATGCTTTCCATGTTTGAGTTAACTGTGAATTTCCTTGCGGAGATCTGCGGTACGACTGTGATTTTGTGTTCTGCAACCCAGCCTTCCTTTGCTAAAACGGATCATGCTTTACGGGTCAGTGGAGACATAGTGCCATATGATCCGTTACTGTGGGAGCCTTTCCGCCGGACAAGGATCTGTGATGCAGGAGGGAAGACTTTAGAAGAGATTGCTGATTTTGCAAGAAATGTAATGGAGACGGCAAACAGTCTGCTGGTTGTTTGCAATAAAAGGGATGAAGCGGCGTATTTATTCCGAGAGCTCCGAGACGCAGCAGAGGTGTGCCTGCATCTTTCGGCATCTATGTGTACGCAGCATAGACGAGACTGTATAGAGAAGCTGTTTAAGGCATTGCATGAGGGGTGGCGGTGTATCTGCGTATCAACACAAGTGATAGAGGCCGGTGTGGATGTATCCTTCCAACAGGTGATCCGATTATCTGCAGGAATGGACAGTGTGATACAGGCGGCGGGACGCTGTAACAGAAACGGAGAAAGCTTGGAACCTCAGCCGGTTTATGTGGTCAATTGCCAAGGGGAGAATCTGACACGCCTTCGGGAGATCCATGACGGAAAAGAGTCAACGAAAAGCCTGCTGTATGCTTTTCGAAACTGTCCGGAAAGGTTCCAAGCAGATCTTAGTTCTCAGTCAGCTATAGATTGCTATTACGAGAATCGCTTTCGAAGCATGCCTGTAGGATATCGGGATTATTTCATAAAACCGAAGGACCTGTTCCTGCTGGATCTTCTGTCTAAGAATGAGGAATATCTGTCCGGGAATCTTTTGGGCAAATTTTATCTCAATCAAGCATTTGCTACAGCGGGAAAGCTGTTCCGGGTATTTGATCAGGAAACTTGGGATGTAGTAGTTCCTTATGGTGAAGGGGCAGTACTGATCCGGGAATTGCTTTCCCAAAAATCTCCAACCGTTGCGTACTTACATCAATGGGTCTGCAGAGCAAAGGCTTATACTATCGGCATTTATGATTATCAAAAGAAAAAATTGGCGGACGGTATGGTAGAGTATTGCGGCATTACCATCCTGCAGCCGGTTCATTACAGCGAAGACTTGGGACTTACCATGGAAGCGGAATAATTAGAATTTATGGAGGTGTGATATGGGGAATACCCGGTATAAAAACATTGTGGAATTTCAAGTAACCGGAGCGTACGGACTGTTTTCCGATCCGGTCATGCGAATGGGTGGAGAGAAGTGTAGCTATCAGATCCCCACCTATGAGGCTCTGAAAGGGATCTTATCCTCAGTGTATTGGAAACCTACAATTGTCTGGATCATTGATGAGGTTCGGATTATGAATCCTATTCAAATGGAGGTGAAGGGAATTTGCCCAATTAAGTATAGCGGGGGAAATGATTTAGCCTACTACACTTATTTGAAGGACTGTCGCTATCAGGTACGAGCTCATTTTGAATGGAATGAGAATCGTCCGGAACTGAAAGCGGATCGCAATGAGAACAAACATCATCAAATAGCATTGAAGATGATCCGCAAAGGTGGTCGGAGGGACATCTTCCTGGGGACAAGAGAGTGCCAGGGCTATGTGGAGCCCTGCGTATTCGGTGAGGGACCTGGAGCTTATGACTCCGTAGAGCGATTGGATTTTGGTCTCATGTATCATGGGCTGACCTATGCAGACGAGGCTTATTCAGAAAAAACTCGGGGGAGCATGACAGCCAGATTCTGGCGGCCTGTGATGCGGAACGGGGTGATCGCCTTTGATCGCCCGGACAGAATCCCCGACGAACAGCACAAACATTTGCGGAAAATGGAGATCAAGCCCTTTGGAGAAGAACTGGATAACTTCTCCTGTGTAGACAGCTTCGAGGAGGTGACGCCATGAGTTTGCTCCAAAAAGCGGCAGAGACCTTTGATAACTACTATCAGTATGCTTCTATACAGAGAGAGGATTCCTCTATAATGGCACCGATTGCACATATCATAAAAAGAGCTAGCATTATCATTACTATAGATATTGATGGTAATTTTAAAGATGCAACACTTGTGAGTCAGGATGCACCGAAAATCATTATTCCTGCAACTGAGTCATCGGCAGGCCGATCCAGCAATATTTGTGCACATCCTTTATGTGATAAGCTGGAATATTTAATGCCGGACAACAAGAAAAAGTTTGATGACTATATTGGTCAATTGCGAAAGTGGGCTACATCAGATCAATCGCACCCAAAAGTAAAAGCGGTACTTTCTTATGCGGAAAAGGGAAATGTATGGACGGATTTGGTGAAATGCGGTCTAATGAAATCAGATAAATCTGAGATGGCTAAGGACAAGGATAAAATGATTTGTTGGTCCGTTTTAGGTTGTGCTCCTGAAGATTGCTGGGATGATAAAGAACTCGTTGAGGCGTTTATAGAATATTACAGAGCAAGTCGTGATAAGCAGGAATCTTTCTGTATGGTTCAAGGGGAAATGGTTACGGCGGCAAAGCAACATCCAAAGGGTATCGCATCGAAGTATGGAAATGCGAAACTGATTTCTGCAAATGATGCTTCCGGTTTTACATATCGAGGACGGTTTGTGGAAGATTGGCAAGCTGCCACTGTTGGCTATGATACCTCACAGAAAGCACATAATGCTTTACAGTGGTTGATTGAAAATCAGGGGAGATATTGTGCGGATAGGGCATTCCTATGTTGGAATACAAAGGGAAAGCAACTGCCCATGATCATTGCCCCCTTTATGAAACCGGAAAATCCCGTATTCCGACCCTCGGACTATAAGGATGCTCTTTGGAAGAAACTGATTTCCATGAGGGGTGGGTTTGAGCCGGACGATGATGCGATCGTAGCTGTGTTTGATGCAGCTACCCCCGGACGATTGGCGCTGGCCTACTATAGTGAACAACGGGCGATGGATTTGCTACAGCGGCTTCATGATTGGGAGATAAACTGTTGTTGGCCCCATAAGAAAAACGGGATTGCCTCTCCGGATCTAAGGCAAATCATACACTGTGCCTTCGGAAACAGGCATGAGGAAAAGGGCAAGGAAATCATGAAGGCCGATGACCGAGTTTTGAAACAGCAGATGCAGAGACTGGTCTTGTGTCGGATCAATGGGGGAACGATTGGTGCCGATATCGTGAAGGGTTTGGCTGATAAGTGGACATATTCCCAAGATTTTGACAGGGAATTGCGAGATCAGATCTTGTTTGTTGCATGTGCGGTACTTCGTAAATACCGTAAAGATTTATTTAAGGAGGAATGGCAAATGGCGTTAGAGCCGAAACGAATGGATCGCAGTTATCAGTTTGGCAGATTGCTTGCGATTTTGGAAAAGGTAGAACGGGATACCTACAGCAGTGGTGAGAGCAGAGAGCCCAATGCGATTCGGTTACAGGCAATGTTCTCCCGCAGACCTATGGATACAGCGCATCAGTTGGAGAAACAATTAGAACAGGCCTACTTCCCCCGTTTGGGTATGGGAAGTCGTGTTTGGTATAAAAATCTGATCGGTGAGATTATGGACATGATCAGTTGTTTTCCGGAGGAACAGTGGAATCGCCCATTGGAAAGCACTTACATGATGGGCTACTATTTACAGCGTGCGGATTTGTACACAGCAAAAAAAGAGCAAAATACGGAGGTAGAAGAAAATGAAGAAGCTTGAACGGAAAATTGATTTTGTGGCGATTCTGACTGTGGATCGCGCCAACGCAAACGGAGACCCTTTGAACGGTAATCGCCCCAGAACGGATTTTAACGGTCTCGGAGAGATGAGTGATGTTTGTATTAAGCGGAAGATCCGTAACCGTATGCAGGATCTGGGTCACCGGATCTTTGTGCAGTCCGATGACAGATGCGATGATGAATTTGGCAGTCTTAGCGAGAGAGCATCCGCTATATTGAAGGGCGAAAAGAACAGGGAGAAGTATGCGGCAATTGCCTGCGATACTTGGTTAGATGTTCGTACCTTTGGACAGGTCTTTGCCTTCAAGGATGCAAAGGGTGTTTCTGTAGGTGTCAGAGGCCCGGTATCCATTCATCAAGCGATCAGCGTAAGCCCTGTTGAAATCGAATCTCTCCAGATTACGAAGAGTGTCAACGGGGAGAAGGGAGAAAAGGGCGCGGGAAAGAGCTCTGATACCATGGGCATGAAGCACTTTGTGCGCTTTGGTGTCTATGTGGTGAAGGGATCCATTAACGTACAGTTGGCAGAAAAGACCGGCTTCAGTTACGAAGATGCGCAGGTCGTGAAGGAATGCATCCGTACCCTTTTTGAGAACGACGAGTCCTCTGCTCGTCCTGCAGGCTCTATGGAGGTTCGCAAGCTGTACTGGTTTGAGCACAACAGCAAGCATGGGCAGTATTCTACTGCCATGGTTCATCGTAGCGTTAAGATTGCTCCGAAGGATCCTACCGGTTTTGCAGACTGCTTTGAGGATTATGAGATAACTCTGGAACATCTGGAAGGTTTGGAGCCGGAAGTGTTGGATGGAGTATAAGGAAGAACAGGAACTGGCGCTGTCCGGACTTCAGCATTTTGCATTCTGTCCCAGACAATGGGCATTGATCCACATTGAACAGCAATGGAAAGATAACTACCGGACCATTGACGGACACATTATGCATGAGAAGGCGCATGACGGATCCCAACGGAAAAAGAGGGGAGCTCTGTTGATCCTGCGGAATCTTCCGGTTCGATCATCTGTGCTGGGGATTCGGGGCAACTGTGATGTTGTTGAGTTTCATCGAGGGACTGCAGGTATTACCTTACATAGTTATGATGGACTGTGGGAGCCTTTCCCTGTGGAATACAAGAGAGGACAAGCCAAACCAGATCGACTCCAACTGTGTGCACAGGCGATGTGCCTGGAGGAAAGGCTTTGCTGTGAAATTGAAAAAGGGGCATTGTTCTATGGAGAAACCCACCGAAGGGAAACTGTGGTCTTCACCAATGAATTACGGGACTGCGTGAAGCAGCTTTTGCACCAGGGGTGGGTGGATTGAAATAATCGCCTGTGCAACTTCCTTTTCGGTTATCATGTCCCACCCCACACGGGGTGGGTGGATTGAAATTACTATAAAGACGGCTGCAACGGTATGTTGCTTGGTCCCACCCCACACGGGGTAGGTGGATTGAAATCCTCCCAGCGGCGAAGTGGGGCAATTCCTTGCGAGTCCCACCCCACACGGGGTGGGTGGATTGAAATGTAAAAGGCACGGACAACCTTTTCCTTGGCTTCGTCCCACCTCACACGGGGTGGGTGGATTGAAATAATCGCCTGTGCAACTTCCTTTTCGGTTATCATGTCCCACCCCACACGGGGTGGGTGGATTGAAATAGAAGCTGCATGGGGCGCAGTTCGTCCCGAAAGAGTCCCACCCCACACGGGGTGGGTGGATTGAAATGTGTATTTAGTGTATGGCGACCACTGAGCCAAACGTCCCACCCCACACGGGGTGGGTGGATTGAAATCGAATCGACTGGTCTAAAATCTCGCACATCATCGGTCCCACCCCACACGGGATGGGTGGATTGAAATCACAAGTCCCCCAAGACGGCAAACGGCGGCTTGGATGTCCCACCCCACACGGGGTGGTTTGCGTGAACCCTCTTGAAAAGTTAGGATAAAAAAGGGCAAAAAG
Organism: Faecousia sp.; assembly: GCA_045595645.1. Classification (GTDB taxonomy): domain Bacteria; phylum Bacillota; class Clostridia; order Oscillospirales; family Oscillospiraceae; genus JAZOXB01. The sequence continues at coordinate 230 of JAZOAV010000196.1, read as the reverse complement.
GTACTACCCGTAAAAACTCGGCTTTAAAAATTCGATTTTTGCTGATTTTATTCTGCTGCTTTTACCGCATAATTTGGATCGTAATACTGTCCTTTTTCCAAAAGTATGTAGATCATTTTCAGCAGTTTTCTGGAAACTGCGATGATTGCTTTCTTTTGCCCAATGTGTCCCTGATGCGACCAAAACCATCTTGCAAAGCCGGAATTTCTGACCTTTACCGCACCCCACGC
>JAZOAV010000195.1:0-27570 GCA_045595645.1 Faecousia sp. | reverse complement strand
TCTTTTCGTTGGTATAGCACAGATAGCACACCGCCCGATTGGACGGCAGCTCTGTGGTGGTAAAGGAGAAGGGCTCGATTTCCCTGTCTCCTTCCTGCACTTCCATTTTGGAAAAATCCACACTACGGGCATTGATGCGAGGGGGTGTGCCTGTTTTGAAACGGCGCAGGCGCAGGCCCAGTGCCCGCAGAGAATCACTCAGCTCCGTGGCAGAGCGCAGACCGTCAGGGCCGGAGGGCAGGACACATTCTCCCGTAATCACGGTACTATCTAAATAAGTTCCCGCCGCAATGATACAGGCACGGACGGCATACTCTGCCCCCAACTGGGTTCGCACCGCACTGACCTTCCCATTTTCCGTTAAAATCTCCGTCACTGTGGCCTGTTTCAGGAAAATATTGGGCTCTCGCTCCAAAATCCGCTTCATATAGCTCTGATAACGGCGGCGGTCTGCCTGCGCCCGCAGGGAATGCACCGCAGGGCCCTTGCCCCGATTGAGCATCCGATACTGAATACAGCAGGCATCAGCGGCCTTTCCCATTTCCCCGCCGAGGGCATCCAGCTCCCGTACCAGGTGGCCTTTCCCCGTGCCCCCAATGGCGGGATTACAGGGCAGATTGCCGATGGCATCCAAATTGATGGTAAAAATCAGGGTTTTCAGACCCATACGGGCAGTGGCCAAGGCCGCTTCAATTCCCGCATGACCCGCACCCACCACCGCAACATCATATGTTCCGGCAAAATAAGGCATGGGAATTCCTCCCCCTTCCAAGTAGTGATTTTAAGAATCTGTATGCAACATCGATATTGCATTGCACCAAGCCCCCCTTTGAAAGGGGGGGATGGGGGGGTTGCAAAATCGAACTGCCTACAGCAACCCTCCGGCGCTTCGCGCCACCTCCCTTGAAAGGGAGGCTTTATAGGGGATTTTGCTTGATTTTTGCAAAGGGGCGGGGGTATTGGGGCGGCGTAGGCTTGCACTTGCGAATGAGAAGCACACAACGCTCTGCGCTATCGATTTCGTATTCCACCACACGCTCTAACTTGCCGCCCAACACAGCGATGGCACGCTTGGCTTCCTCCAATTCCTCACGGGCGGCGGCAGCTTTCATCGCCAAAAAACAGCCTCCCACCTTCACAAAGGGCAGACACAGCTCTGCCAAAATGGGCAGTCTTGCCACGGCACGGGAGGTTGCAATGTCAAACTGCTCCCGATAGCCGTATTCCTCCGCACGGGCGGCAACGCACTTGGCCTCCACACCAAGGGTGGGCAACAGCTCCGTCAGCCAAGTAATGCGCTTTTGCAGGCTGTCCAGCAGGGTCAATTTCATACTCGGCTCCCCAATTTTCAGGGGTACACCGGGAAATCCTGCCCCACAGCCCACATCGATCACGGCCTTCCCATGGAAATCCACCATATTCAGGAGGGCCAGACAATCGGCAAAATGCAATTTTGCCACAGCCCGCGGCTCAGTAATGGCCGTCAGGTTCATCACTTTATTTTTTTCAATCAAGGCCTCACCGAAGGCGCAAAGCTGCGCTCCCTGCTCCGAAGTCAATTCCAGACCCAGGCGGGCGGTTTCGGTCATCAATGTATCTTTCATATTCATACTCCTTGCAGCTGGGCTTCCTCTCGTCGCAACTGTGCGTAAAGCTGTCGGGACAGCAAAAGGGACACACAAAGGGTGATGCCGTCCGCCAAAACCTGGGTAGAAGCGACACCATAGGGGCCCATCAGGGCATTCATCAGGAACAGCAGAGGGATATTAAACAGACCTTGACGGCAAGAAGACAGGAACAGGGACTTTGCACCCTTGCCCATAGCCTGAAAGCTAAAGCTCGTCATCACATTAAAGCCCATCAAAGGCGTTGCCAATACCGCAATGCGTAGGAAATCCGTAGCATAGTCAACGGTTTTGGCATCCCCGATCATCATACGGGTAATCTGGGGAGCGAACAATTCAAATACGACGATGCACAGCATAGCAAAGCCCATGGCACTCAGACGAGCGGCACGGCTGAAGGATTTCATGCGCTTGTAATTTTTAGCCGAATAATTGTAAGCAACCAGCGGAACCATTGCCTGACACAGACCCATGCTCACGCACATGGGGAGCATATCCAGTTTTTTGACAATGCCCATAGCCGCCACAGCGAAATCATCGTGTCCGGCCATCAGGCGATTGATCACCATATTGGAAACGGAGGACAGCATCGACCCGATGGCAGAGGGCAGACCCACCGCCAGCACGGAGAAAATCGCCGTCCTTCCCGGATTACAGCGGCGCAAAGAAAGGTTGAGCACCGTATCCTTTCCCAAACGGGAGAACACTACCAAAAAATACAGCATGGAAGCAATGTTGGAAAGCATGGTGGCAATGGCCGCACCCATGACTTCCTTTCCCGGCTCCATAATCACAAACATAAACAGGGGGTCTAACAGCAAATTCAGCACGCCGCCCATCCCAAGGCCGAAGCTTGCATACTTAGCGCGGCCCTCGCTGCGAAGCAGGTGGGCCATAATCATGCTCATGCAGGAGGGAATGCCGCCGCAGACCACCACAAAGAGGGTATATTCCTTGGCATAGGGCATGGTGTTGACCGTGGCACCCAGCCAGCCCAGCACCGTTTCCATAAACCCAAAGACCAGGCCGCTGTAGACAGCCGCAACGACAAGCATTCCGTAAAAGCTGAAAGCGCAGACCTTCTTCGCCTCTTCCCGCCGATTCTGTCCCAGCAAGCGGGAGATCAGGCTGCCGCCGCCCACGCCAAAGAGGTTGGCAAGAGCGGTCATAGTAAAGAACAACACATAGGATAAGGAAGCCGCCGCCACCATATAGGGGTTATCTGTCTGCCCAATAAAATAAGTATCTGCCAGATTGTAAACCATGGTAATGAGCTGGCTGATGACAGTGGGAACTGCCATTTTCATCAGTGCCTTTCCCACGGGCATGGTTTCAAACAAATTCTTTCGGTCGTCCATAACGGCCTCCTTTCCTCAAATCAGGGAGGGCTTACGCCCTCCCTGTCAGTTTATCAGGGTTGTACCGGCTCCGTTACAGGCTGGGTGGGTTCGGGAGTTTCCTCCACATACTTCTCTGCATTCAGGAAAGGAATCACGCCATTTTCGCCCATAAAGGTGGGCAGCTTGCCGTCCCATGTCTGGGCATAGGTGTAGTCAATCAAGCTCTGGGTCAGAGACTCGGAAATCTTGCGGTTGGCTTCTGCCTCGGCCTCTGCACGGGTGATGATAGCCTGTGCCTCAGCCTCCGCCTCCACCTTCTTGATTTCGGCGGCAGCATTGGCTTCGATAACCTTCTGCTCTGCCTCAGTCTGGGCGCGGAGCTTGTTCTGTTCAGCAACCTGCTTGGCTTCGACTGCCTGCGTAAAAGCATCGGTAAAGTCCATGTTTTCAATGGAGGTTCCCACCAGCTCAATATTGTACTGCAACAGCTTCTGCTTCAGCACTTCCTCAATCTGTGCCGCCATATTGCTGCGACTGGAAATCAGTTCCTCGGCATCGTACTGTGCCGTGACGATTTTCACAGCCTCGGTGATGCACGGAGCGATCACGGTGTTGTAATAATCGGTGCCGATGGTCTTGTAGATGGTCATGGCATCCTGCTTGCTGATCTGATAATTAACGGTGTAGAGCATGCTGACCTCCTGAATGTCGGAGGAGAAGCAGGACATATCCAAGGTGCTCTTCTGCACACGGTTATCCATCTTCACAACCTCCTGCCAGGGCAGCTTGAAATGCACACCGGCTTCCAGCGTGATGTTTTCCACCTTACCGAAGGTAGTGACCACACCCGTATGTCCCGTTGGCACGGAAACATAACAGGCCGTTGCCATAATCAGCACACCCAAAAGACTTGCGATCTGCTTCTTGTTCAGCTTCCATTCCAAGCTCTTGTTGTTGTAGCTAAAGCCCGTGGCAATGAAAATCAGCAATGTCACAATGGCACCTGTAGTCAAAATTGTCATAAAAATTCCTCCTATTGACCCTTATTCTTCGCCAGCCATTGGGCAAGAGCATCTGCCATGGCATTGTTTTTCAGTTCGTCCTTCTTTTGGTTCTCCATATACTTTGCCACATCCCGCTTGCCGGCACCGGCGGTCGCCCGTCGTTCCTTAAAGGCCGAGAGCTTTTCCCGATAGCCGCAGACGCAGGCAAACATCTGATTGTCGCCCTCGCCCCGCAGCTCCATTTTCTTGAAGCAGTTGGGACAGCGGGCATTGGTGGTTTGAGTGACGGACTTGCGGTAGCCGCACTCTCTGTCGGGGCAAACCAGCATCTCGCCCCGCTTGCCCTTGACCAAAAGCAGGAATTTGCCGCAGTCGGGACAGGCCTTTCTCGTCTGATTGTCGTGGGTGTATTTTGCCTCGCTCAGCTTCACATCGTTGACCAGCTTGCCGGCGTAACGGCGCATTTCCTCCACGAATTTCACATCCCGCTCCTGCCCCTTGGCGATGCGAGCCAAACGATCCTCCCACTGCGCCGTGAGAGCCGCCGAGCGCAGATCCCCGGGGGCCAGCTCCACAAGCTGCATACCCTTGGAGGTGGGCACGAGCTCCTTGCCTCTGCGCTCAATATAGAAGGCAGAGAACAGCTTTTCAATGATATCCGCACGGGTGGCAGGGGTACCCAGACCGCTGGTTTCCTCTAAAATCTTCTTCTGCTCTCTGTCCTGCACAGGAGGATGCTCCATGACAGACAAGAGACTTGCCTCCGTATAACGGGGAGGAGGCGGGGTTTTCCCTGTGGTGACCTGCACGGAGGACACCTTTAACCGCTGTCCCTGCTTCACATCGGGCAGACTTTGGCTGTCCTCTTCCTCCTCATCGAAGGAGAAATTACGGTCATAGGCCGCTTTCCAGCCCTGATTCAGGACGATTTTTCCCTTGGCCGTGAAGGTATGGCCGGCACAATTCAGGCTCAGCTCCACCTCCTCGTATTCGTAGGGAGGCATCAATACCGCTAAGAAGCGGCGCACCACCAAGTCATAGATATTCCGCTCGGGGCCGGAAAGCTGCCACAAATCGGGGCTTTCCTCCGTGGGAATGATGGCGTGGTGATCTGTCACCTTGGCGTTGTTCACCAAATACTTGGTCTTGAGGGGACGATTGCGCATGATTTCCTGCGCAAGAGGCTTGTAGCTATCCACCATAACCGCCTTGAGACGGTCAGGCAGGGTGGCTACCACATCGTCGGAGATATAGCGGGAATCCGTTCGGGGATAGGTCAGCAACTTGTGCTGCTCGTAAAGAGCCTGCATGATGTTCAGAGTCTCTTTTGCGGAATAGGCATACTTCTTGTTGGCATCCCGCTGCAACTCCGTCAGGTCATAGGCCGCAGGAGGCGGGGTCTGCCGCCGCATTTTCCGAAGCTGGGTGACGGTGGCCTCCCCCTTTTCACAGGCGGCGGCGATTTTCTCCATCACGGAGCGGTCAAAACTGCGGCTGTTGTTGTTCTTGTCCCGATAGGTGGCGGAGAAGCCGCCCGCTTTCAGACGCACACCATAGAACTCCTTGGGGACAAAATTGCGGATCTCCCGCTCTCTGTCTACAATCAGAGCCAAGGTGGGGGTCTGCACCCGTCCTGCAGAAAGCTGGGCATTGTGACGGCAAGTCAGGGCGCGGGTTACATTCAGCCCCACGATCCAGTCTGCCTCACTGCGTGCCTGAGCCGAGCGGAACAGGTTGTCGTAATCAGAAGCGGGGCGCAGCTTGGCAAAGCCCTCTTTGATGGCCTTGTCCGTCTGGGATGAGATCCACAGCCGCTTGGTGGGCTTGTTCCAGCCCGCCTTGACCATGATCCAGCGAGCCACCAGCTCGCCCTCCCGTCCTGCGTCCGTGGCGATAATCAGCTCAGAAATATCGCCCCGCTTCATCAGGCTTTGCACCACCTTATATTGGCGGCTCGTCTGCCCGATGACCACTAATTTCATGTGGGGCGGGAGCATGGGCAAATCTGCCATGTCCCACTTTTCCCACTTTTTCTCATACACATCAGGGTCGGCAAGAGTGACCAAATGGCCCAAAGCCCAAGTCACCACATAGCGATCCCCTTCCAAATATCCCTCGCCGCCTCGCTTACAGCCCAAAACACGGGCCAATTCCCGTCCTACAGAGGGTTTTTCTGCTAAAACTAAGGACTTTCCCATTAGTCGATCACACGCACTGCGGTGATAACGGGCTGATCCTCCGCATTGATGCTGCCGTTGTTGTCAGTGACAACGCTGTTGGAGTATTCGCAGATAGCATCCACAATTTCCATGCCCTCAGTGACATAGCCGAAGCAAGCATACTGGCCGTCCAGAGAAGCGGTGTGGTTATCGCTATGGACAATAAAGAACTGAGAGCTTGCGCTGTCCATGCTGTAGCTGTTACGAGCCATGGAGATGGCACCACGGGTATGGCTCAGGGGATTTTCAATGCCGTTGGCAGTGAATTCGCCCTTGATGTCCTGATCAGCGCCGCCCATGCCGGTGCCTTCGGGGTCGCCGCCCTGCATCATAAAGCCGTCAATGATGCGGTGGAAGGTCAGGCCGTCATAGAAGCCGCTCTGCGCCAAATTGATAAAGTTGTCTACGGTGATGGGAGCGGCATCTGCATCCAGCTCCACCTTGATGGTGCCGTAGTCCTGAATCTCAATTTCTACATGGTGCTTGCCGCTGATTTCAGGTACGGAATAAGGCTCGGTCTCTGCGGTGGTGGTAGTGGGATTGTCGGCGGTAGCAAGATCTTGCTGTGTTTTCTCAATCTTATTGTGGGTAGTAATCAGGATGATCACACTGGCAATGAGCGTCACGACAATGACCGCCACTGCGATGTACAGCCAGTGATCTTTCTTCTTTTCCGTGACATGATTGGGTTCACAGTGGGCACAAAAGCCCTTCTTTCCCATGGGTCTTCCACATTTCTTGCAATTCATTTTTTCTTCCTCCTTATGTTATTGAGAACACTGATTAACTCAGAGCTTCCCTTGGCCTTGGCTGATCATGCCGCCGCCTATGACTGTATCGCCGTTGTAGAATACGGCGCTTTGTCCGGGTGTTACGGCCCTCTGGGGGACCTCAAATTCCAAAAGACAGCCTGTTTCCGTGGGATACAGCACTGCCGCCGCAGCCTTGGCAGAGTAACGGAGCTTGGCCGTCACCTGCATGGGCTTGTCCAACTCCCCGAAGGGAATATAGTTCACCTGCTCCACCTGCACATGGGTGGAAAACAGCCTTTCGTTTTCGCCTAAAATCACATCCGTGCCCCGTTTGCCCAATACATAGGCTCTCTGTCCGAAAGCCAAGCCTAAGCCGCGGCGTTGTCCCACGGTGTAAGCCTCCAAGCCACGGTGGGCCCCCAAAATCTCTCCCGAGGGCGTGACAAAGTTCCCCTTTTGAGGGACAAGTCCATGCTCCGTCAGATATGCCAAATAATCCCCGTCAGGCACAAAGCAGATATCCTGACTGTCCCGCTTTCGGGCAACCTCCAGACCTGCCTCCTGCGCCAAAGCACGGTTTTCCTCCTTGCTGCAGCTCTCTCCAAGAGGGAACAGGGTATGGGCAAGCTGATGCTGGGTCAAGCCGTAGAGCACATAGCTCTGATCCTTGGATTCGTCCGTGGCACGGAGCAGATGATACCGCTCCCCTACCCGCTCGATGCGGGCATAGTGTCCCGTGGCAATGCCGTCATAGCCCAGCTCCAGAGCCTTATCCAGAAACATTCCAAACTTCATGGTGCGATTGCACTGCACGCAGGGGTTGGGCGTGCCGCCGCTTTGGTAGACACGGGCGAAGTCGTCAATGACATGTTTCTGAAAAGCCTCCCGCCAGTCAAAGCAAAAAAACTCCATTCCCAGGGTTTCCGCCACCCGACGGGCATCGGCAACCTCCGACTGGGCACCGTCCCGCAGAAGCATGGTTGCGCCGTCCACGAGATATCCCTGCTGCCGCAGCAGCAAGCAAGCCGCCGCACTGTCCACGCCGCCGGAGAGAGCCACCAGAATTTTCTTCACAGTATCACATCCTATCCTCAGGCAACCTCTAAAAACAGATTTTTGATGGGCTGAGCAAAAGATTTTCCTTCAAATTTTGCGTTGGAAACCGCAGGAATACTATATGTCTTTCAAGGTTTTCATAAGCAAAAGTTGGAGGAAAAGATTCGCTCAGAGCACAAAAAGGTTTTTTAGAGGTGCCTTATTATAGAATAACGCATTTTCACGAAAAATGCAAGTATTCTGTTGACCTTATCTAAAAATCGGGTATAATATATTTTATACTATATAAAGATGGAGAATACTATGTTACAATTCGATGCACTCACACCTGCCCAATATCCCCTTTTGCACCATTCCTTTTGGGATGCAGAAGGACACGGCAGTGAATATTCCTTTTCCAACCTCTTTTTTTGGGGTGACCAGCGGCTGTGTACCAAATTCGGCCGCCCCCTGATTCTCAGCCGTTTCGGGGATTGGCACGCCTATCTCTACCCCCGCACTACGGATTTTTTGGAGGAAGTGGCAGAGGATGCCAGGGAACGGGGCGTACCCTTCCGTTTTTGGGGCCTGACCCGCAAGGAGGCTGACGAGCTGGAAGCACGCTTCCCCCATCGCTTCCGTATTCGTCCCATGCGGGACAGCTTTGACTATGTGTACGACATTGAGCGTCTGTGCGAGTTAAAGGGCAAGAAGCTGCAAAGCAAGCGCAACCACTGCAACCGCTTTTTGCAAGACCATCCCGACTATCATGTGACCCCCATCACACCTGAGCTTCTGCCTCTGTGCCGCCAGTTTACGGAACAATGGTATCGTTCTCACGCCGAGCAGAATTTAGACGGAGACTACGAGAAAGAAAAAATTGCCATCGCCCGTGCCTTCGAGCATTTTTCCACACTGCGCTTTCGCGGCATTATGCTCTGGGACGGAGAAGAACTGATGGGCTTCTCCATGGGCAACCAAATTCGGGAGGACACCTTTGATGTGAACTTTGAAAAGGCCCTGCCCCATGTGAACGGCACCTATCCCATGGTAAATCGGGAATTTGCCCGTTACATTCACGCCCAATTTCCTGCCGTGCGCTTCCTCAATCGGGAGGACGATATGGGCATCGAAGGTCTGCGGCGAGCAAAGGAAAGCTATTACCCCGATATTCTATTGGAAAAGTATTTAGCGGAGGAAGCATCATGCAGTACGGACGAGCTGTAAAGGCCGACCTTCCCGCCCTGACCGCTCTGTGGCATGCCTGTTTCGGCGATGCAGAGGCAGACATTCAGCACTTTTGGGCGGCGACCTTTGACAAAATTCAGGTCTATACGGCAAAAGAGGGAAAAACCCTCACTGCCATGCTTTGCGTACTGCCCGCCACCTTGGTGGACGAGGCGGGCGAAGGTCATTCTTGCGGGTATTTCTATGCCGTCTGCACCGCCAAAGCCTACCGTGGCAGGGGCATCTGCCGCAAGCTCATGGCCTATGCCGAGGCTCACTGCGGTCATGCCTGCGCCGCCTTGGTGCCCGCTACCGAGGAATTGTTTGCATTTTATCAAAAAATGGGATATCTTCCCTGTTTTTATCAGCATACTTATACGGTTTCTGCAAAAAAAGGCGCAAGCATCAGCCCTGCCTCTCCCCAGGTTTACCGCTCCATACGGGAGCTGCAGCTCTACGGCGACTTCCTCTCCTGGGAGGAATTTCTCCTGCCCTGTGCAGGGCAGCTCTACCGCATTGAAACAGAGGACGGACTGTACTGCGCCTGCGCCGTAAAGGATGGGGACACCCTGTACATTCGGGAGCTGCTTCCCGACTCCCCTGCCGCCGCCGCTGCGCTGGCTGCCCACCTGCATTGCAAACAAGCCCATGTCCGTACCGTAGGCGACAGCAAGCTGTTCGGCCTGTGTAAGCCTCTGCAACCCTATTCCCTGCCCGAACAAGCCTACCTCGGCTTAGCCTTTGATTAAAGTCGATACACACACCGCACCATGCCCCCCCTTTGAAGGGGGGGACGGGGGGGTTGCAAAATCGAAACTACCTGCATACAACCCTCCGGCACTTCGTGCCACCTCCCTTCAAAGGGAGGCATTTGGAGTGCAGCGATAATGTCCTGTGTCACAGGGCGCAAGAAATTTCAGGAATTGCGCAAATTTTAGTAGCATATTTGCAAAAAATAAGGTATAATAAGTCGTTGACCGAGAAAGGGGTGCTGTTTCATGGCATTTGAGATGATTTTAGGCAACGAAACCCTGAAACAGCGTTTAAGCCAAAGTCTGTCCAAAGGACAGACCTCTCACTGCTACCTGATTACCGGTCCTTCCGGCTCCGGCAAGCACACGCTGGCGAAATATTTAGCCGCCGCCCTGCAATGTAAGGAAGCGGTGCGTCCCTGCTGTCGCTGTCCTCAGTGCCGCAAGGTGCTGGATGCGGTGCATCCCGATGTGATCACGGTTGACGACGAAGAAAAGAAGACCATCCCCGTCAAGTTAGTGCGAGATGCCTGTGCAGACCTCTACATCCGTCCCAACGAGGGCAATAAGAAAATATACATTTTCCCCCGCGGGATGGACATGAATGCCGCCGGACAAAACGCACTTCTAAAATGTATCGAGGAGCCGCCGGCTTACGGTGTCTTTTTCCTCCTGACGGAGCACGCCCAGCAGCTTTTGCCCACTATTCGCAGCCGTTGCGCAGAACTTCGCATGGCCCCTCTGCCTGAAGCTCTTTTAAAGCAGGAGCTGAAAAAACGCCTGCCCGCTGCTGACAGCGAATCCCTTTCCGCAGCAGTCCTGCGCTCCGGCGGATATTTGGGGCAAGCTTTGCAACTTTTGGAGGAGGCTGACGAGCTGCCGCCCCAAACGGTGGCCTTTGTCAAAGCCTATTGCAGCAGGAATGCTGCCGAACTTCTCAAGGTGATGTGCTCTGTGGAGAAGTACAAGCGGGATCAGCTTCGTCCCCTTCTCCTGCAATGGCAGAGCCTTTTGACCTCTGCCCTTACCACTCGCAGCGGCTTACCCGCCCTGTGCCCCGAATGTACACAACTGGCCGCCACCTGTTCTGCCACCATCCTTCTGCGGGGAACGCAGGCACTACGGGAAGCTGTGCAGCTTTTGGATGCCAATGTGGGTGTAGCCCATATCTGTGGCGGCCTTGCAATATTATTGGCAACCTCTTAAAATGGATTTTTAGTGGATCGGGTGAAAGATTTTCCTTCAAATTTTGTGTTGAAAATTGAAACAATACTTTGTGTATTTCAAGATTTTCATAAGCAAAAGTTGGAGGAAAAGATTCAGCCGGAACGCAAAAAGGAATTTTTAGAGGTGTCTTACTAAAGGAGTAACTATGGAACAAGAAAACACTATGAATCTTGTCACCGTTTGCGATATACAGTTCCGCAACAACAGCAAGGTTTATTATTTTGACCCCGCTGACATTCAAGTGAATGCCGGCGACAACGTGATTATCGACACCTCCCGCGGCATGGAGTTCGGTCTCTGTGTTCGCGGAAACCATGAAATTCCCGAAAAAGATGTGGTACAACCCCTGCGAAGTGTCATCCGTTTGGCCACGGAGCAGGATGTGAAAATCGACAACGAAAATCGGGAAAAGGAAAAGCGTGCCTACGACATCTGTCTGAAGAAAATCGAAGATTTTAAGCTGGAAATGCAGCTTGTTTCCACGGAATATGCCTTCGATGGCAGTAAAATCCTCTTTTTCTTCACCGCAGACGGGCGAGTGGACTTCCGTGAGCTGGTCAAATCTCTGGCCTCCGTGCTGCGCACCCGTATCGAGCTGCGGCAGATCGGTGTGCGGGACAAGGCCAAAATGGTCGGTGGTCTGGGCATTTGCGGTCGGCCCTTCTGCTGTCGGGAATTTTTGGAGGATTTCCAACCCGTTTCCATCAAGATGGCCAAGACCCAGAATCTCAGCCTGAATCCCACGAAAATCTCCGGCACCTGCGGCCGTCTCATGTGCTGTCTGAACTACGAGCAGGAAGCCTACGAGGATTTGCACCGCACCAGCCCCAAGCCCGAGTCCTTCGTGGACACTCCTGACGGACGGGGCACGGTGGTAGGCGTGAATCTGCTGCGCCAGAGTGTCAATGTGCGTTTGGAAAAGCAGCCTGACAGCATCGTTTGCCACAAAAACTGTGATATCTGTGTCCTGCGCAACGGTAAGGCCAAGAAAACCGATGAGCCCATCCCCGACGACCTTGCCCCCATCTCCGGCGGCAAACAGCCCAAGAAGCAGGAGCAGCCTGCCATGACCACCTATCTCAGTCCCGTGGTTGCAAAGCGCAGTGCCGAACCCTTGGCAGAAGCCCGTGTGAGCGGGGAGGCGGTTTCCGAGGAGCCCAAGGCTCGCCGCCGCAAGCCCAAAAAGCCCACCGAGCAGGAGCCGCCCGTCAAGGAGCCAAAGCCCGCCAAGAAGGAGCAGCCGAAAAAAGAACAGCCCAAAAAGGAGCCCAAGGCGGACGGCGAGGAGGCCGCCGAAGCCCCTGCCAAGCACAGGCATAAAAATTATCACCGCTACTATAAGCGCCGCAAACCCGGCCCTAAGGCCGATGGCTAATACACAATGCAGGGACACTTCGGTGCCCCTGCACTGAGCGTGTCAAAAAACCTGTATCGTAGGGGCGATTCATGAATCGCCCGCCTATGAAATATTTCGGATTCGCCGAAAATTATGTAAGAAAACGGAACTTTTGAGCCGCGCGGGAGGTTCGTGAACCTCCCCTACAAAGTTTTTTGACAGTCTGAATGCAGGGACACTTCGGTGCCCCTGCACTATTTTGTATCTTATCATGCCTCCCCTGCGGATTCTATCGAAGGTAGAAATCATAGGGGGCTGTCTCAAAATGTATATGTAGGGAATGACCTATGTGTCATTCCACAGAATATTCCTCAAAATATGCAATAGGGAACGGCACACAGGCCGTTCCCTACAGTTAGAATTTAATAAGCATTCATTTTCAGGGCTGTTTCATTCATTTTGAGACAGCCCCGATAACAAACTTCGACCCATGACAAGATCGCACACCCCTACCTGAAACAATGCTATACTCGTTTCCCCAACAGTTAGCTCAGAAACGGCTGGCTCGCGGCACACGAACAGATCCGCTTAATGCTGCTCGGTTCCTCGCCTGACATGGTTCACGGGAGTCCGTTGCGCAAGACCGATTCCTCAACACCACTTATTGGGACAGACAATACAGCACAGCCCCTCATAGGGGAATTCATCCCTGCTGTAGCGGATTGCAGGTTACAGGGCACCGCTATCTCCCCGACTAGTGCGACCTTGTCATAGGTCGAAGCTATGTATTTATTTTATGCGAAATCAGGCCAGCTTATCCTCAATGAAGTCAGCCAGCTCACCGAGTGTTTCCAGCTTCATATCGCCTTCCATCTCAAAGTCTACGCCCAGTTCTTCTTCCATATCCATGATCATCTCGACCATATCCAAAGAATCCAGATGCAGGCTCTCAAAGGTGGTGTCACGGCTCATGCTCTCAGGAGCAATATCCAACTGCTCGGCCAAATAGCTGCGAATTCTTTCAAACATTCTTGTTCGCCTCCGTTTTTTTCGTCCTACATTATAATACGGATTTTTTCGCCAATGTCAAGAGAAATCTTGAAATTAGTTCAAAAAATCTCGTAAAATTTTTGATCTGGAGGGGTGACGCAGCTTTCTGAGGGCTTTTGCCTCGATTTGACGGATCCGTTCTCGCGTAACCTCGAACTCCTCGCCCACCTCTTCCAAGGTGTGCATTCGTCCGTCAACCAGGCCGTAACGCAGGGAAAGCACCTTTTCCTCACAGGGCGTCAGGGTCTTGAGTACCTCGGAAATCTGCTCCCGCAGCATCAAATAGGAGGCAACCTCCGCAGGCTGGGTCGCATCCTCGTCCTGAATGAAATCACCCAGATGGCTGTCATCCTCCTCGCCCACAGGGGTTTCCAAAGAAATGGGCTCCTGCGCCACTCGCATGATCTCCTGCACCTTCTCCACAGACATATGGATACGCTGTGCAATTTCCTCGCTGCTGGGCTCCCGTCCCAGCTCCTGCACCAGCTCATGGGACGCGCGGGACACCCGATTGATGGTCTCCACCATATGCACGGGAATACGGATGGTGCGGGCATGGTCGGCAATCGCACGGGAAATGGACTGACGGATCCACCAGGTCGCATAGGTAGAGAACTTGTAGCCCTTGGTGTAGTCAAACTTGTCCACCGCCTTGAGCAGACCCAAATTCCCCTCCTGAATCAGATCCAAGAAGGGCAGACCGCGACCCACATACCGCTTGGCAATGGAAACCACCAGCCGCAGGTTACTCTCCACCATGCGGTTATGCGCCTTCTCGTCGCCTTCCTGCAAACGCTGTGCCAATTCCTGTTCCTCCGCAAGGGACAGCAGGGGAATCTTGCCGATTTCCTTCAAATACATGCGCACAGGGTCGTTGACGCTCATGGACTCGGACATTTCCTCCGTATCCACCAGCTTTTCTTCCTGCAACATCCTCAAATCATCGGCACTGGGAGCCATGTCATCGGGCTTCTTCAACAGCTCCACCACATCGGTGATGTCGATCTCCACCCCCGCAGCCTCCAAACCATCATAGATGGCATCGGTCTGCTTTTCGTCAGCATCAATGGCCTCCAGTGCATCGACCAAATCCTTGGAGGCAATTCGTTTCGTTTTCTGCGCCTTGTCCAAGAGCTTTTGCAGAACTTCACGCAATACGATATCCTTCTTATCAGCTTCCATCATGTACCTCCATACGATTTCTTTTTCCGCAGACGCTCCTGCATGGCCAGCAGGTCGTCCGTACCCTTTGCCTTCCTTGCTTCCTCCTGTATGACTTGCAGACAGTCCCGAAAAGCTTCTTCGGAGATAGGACTGTCGGTTTTTTGCAGCACTGCCGTCAAATGAGCCATTTCCGCAGCCGTCAAGCACTCTGCCAAGACTCCCGCCTGTACGCTCAAATCCTCCCGCCAGCGTTCCCGCAGCAGAGAGAAGGCTCTGCCAAACATGGAAACGGAAAAGTCCGCCTCCTCCAAGCTCTCCGCCTGCGCAAACAAGGCAGACTCCCGCAGAAGCATCCGCAAAAGACTCTCCTCTGCCATCGCAGAGCGCATATTATCATAACGGAACTCCCTTGTCTTGGGCTGTCTGGCAGCTGCGGCATCCAAATCCCGCTTTTCCTGTTCCCGCTTCTGCTTGCTTGTGCGCCGCTTGTAGGCACGGGCAATTTCCTGCTTCAGAACCTCGGGAGACAGCTTGGCCATCTCTGCCGCACGATTGCAGTAGATTTCCCGCTCTACCGCTGTGGTGTAGGTGGAAATCAGCTCGGCAGCCTGCTTTGCAAACTCCACCTTCTGTTCATCCACGCTCAAATCAAACTGCATTTGCAAAGAACGCAGACGATACTCCGCCTGATTCTCGCACTCTTGAAGGAGCAGTTTGAAACGGTCTGCACCGAACTTTTTCAAAAATTCGTCAGGGTCTTTGGCTCCCTGCATCCGCAGGATTTTTACTCGCAGACCCGTCTTTTCCAGCATGGGAATGGCTCGTTGGGTGGCATTCTGCCCCGCCGCATCCGCATCATAGGTCAGCACGACCTCGCTGGTATACTTGGCGAGCATATCCGCATGCTCCTGCGTTAAGGAAGTACCCAGAGAAGCCACCGCACTGTCAAAGCCATGCTGATGCAGGGCAATGGCATCCATATAGCCCTCGGTCAAAATAATGTAATCGCTTTTGCTTTTCTTCACCACATTCATGGCAAAGAGGTTGCGCCGTTTATTAAAAATCGTGGTTTCAGGGGAATTTAAGTATTTGGGAGAGGAATCGTCCATCACCCGCCCGCCGAAGCCGATGACATTCCCCCGCACATCAATGATGGGGAACATGAGGCGGTTGCGGAAGCGGTCATAGAAAGTCCCCCTGTCCTTGTGCTGTAAGACCAGTCCCGCCTCCAAAAGCTCCTGCTTGCTATAGCCCTTAGCGGTCATGGTATCCAGCAGTGCCGACCACTGATTGGGCGCATAACCCAGACCGAAGCGGGTCACCGTACCTTGATCCAAGCCACGCTTTTGGATATACTGCCGCACTTCCTGCCCCGCAGGGGTTTTGAGCTGGGCGTGGAAGAACCGCGCCGTGTCGCGACACAATGCCCAAAGGCGTTCCTTTTTCTTGTACTGCGATTGATCCCGATTGTCCTCGGGCATCTCCAAGCCAGCCCGCTTCGCCAAAAAACGCACCGCATCGGGGTAATCCAGGCTCTCGATTTCCATCACAAAGTTGACCACACCGCCACCCTTGTGACAGCCGAAGCAGTAATAAATGCCCTTTTCAGGAGCTACAGAAAAGGAGGCCGTTTTCTCCCCGTGGAAGGGACACAGGCCAAAGAGATTTCCACCACGGCGTGTCAGAGCAACATACTGCCCCACCACATCCTCAATGGGATTGCGGCTATTCAGTTCATCCAAAAACGCCGACGGAAAAGCCATACTTCCTCCTATCCCCGCACCTTCCAAGTGCTGGGTATAAACAATTCCTCATATTTGTACATAGCGTATTTATCGCTCATGCCTGCAATATAGTCGCAGACGATGCGCTCCATACCCTCAAAGCTGAGCTGGGGCTGAAAATCCGGCGGCAGCTTTTCAGGATGCTTGATATAATATTGATATAATTCCTGCAAAATGCGGCGTGCCTTGCTTTCCTCACTTTTGGCAATGGGATTGCGGTACACCCGCTCGAACATAAACCGCCGCAAGTCCTGCATGGTTTTTTCGTATTCCTCGTCCATGCCCAGGCAATCCGTCGCCAGCGTATGGCGAATGAGATTTGTCACCAAGGTGTCGATTCGATCCCGATGGCTCTCTCCCAACACGGCAGAAATTTCCCTCGGAATATCCCCATTGGTCAAAATTCCTGCCCGCATGGCATCGTCAATATCATGGTTAATGTAGGCAATTTGGTCAGAATACCGCACAAGCTGTCCTTCCAGCGTTTCCGGCATACGACTGCCGGTGGTATGTCCCAAAATACCCATGCGCACCTCGTAGGTGAGATTCAGACCCAAACCGTCCTTTTCCAGCTCGTCCACCACACGCAGAGATTGCTCATTGTGACGGAAGGGCTTGCCCATAACCTCCGTAAGAGCCACCTCTCCGGCATGACCAAAGGGTGTATGTCCCAAATCGTGACCGAAGGCAATGGCCTCTGTCAAATCCTCATTGAGCCGCAGGGCACGGGCCATGGTACGGGCAATGCGTGCCACCTCTAAGGTGTGAGTCATGCGGGTACGGTAATGGTCTCCCTCCGGCTGTAAAAACACCTGGGTCTTGTGCATCAGCCGTCGGAAGGATTTGCTGTGGAGAATGCGGTCGGAGTCCCGCTGATAGCAGGTGCGCACCTCAAATTCCTGCGGTTCCTCAGGTCGATTGCGCCCACGGGAAGCATCGGAAAACTGCGCCTTCTCGCAGAAGCGCATATGCTCCATGCGTTCCAATTCCTCACGAATCGTCATTGCACACCCTCCTCATTAAAATCATTCTTCTATCGGAAATGCCCGATACTCGCTGCCGGTGATCATGCCCTCTATGGTGCCGGAGGAAATATCAAACACGCGGTCTAAAAAGGGCTGTACCTGTGCATCCGGCAAGAGGATGTCAAATTCCACATCCATGCCAAAATCTGCATTGCGCACCATACCTCCAAAGGCAGCGACCTCCAATTTGATGCGCTCAAACCAGCTATAGGGGCAGGGCAGGTACAAGCCCGTCCAAACCCGCTTCATAGAGCGACCCGCTGCATCCAATGCGATTTTGGCACTGTGGGCATAAGCACGCACCAAGCCGCCCGCTCCCAACAGAATACCGCCGAAATAGCGCGTGACCACGCAGGTCACATTATACATTTCCTCTCGCTGTAACACCTGCAATACAGGCATTCCCGCCGTGCCGCCCGGCTCGCCGTCATCGGAAAAACGGGTCGCGCCGTCTCGGATGATATAGGCATAGACATTGTGGGTGGCATCCCAGTATTTCTCCCGCATCTGCTTGATGCGAGCCACAGCCTCCTCCTCCGTTTCCGTCAAAAAGAGGTGGCCGATAAATTTGGAGCGTTTCTCAATAAATTCTGCGTCCGCATCCTTGGTGGGAACTCGGTACTCCTTCATGCCTCCGTCTCCTTATGAAAGCGGCGGTAACGCCCGTAAAGCTCCTCGGAGCAGATCACTTCCAGCTCAATGCCCTCGGGCAAATACTCCGTGCGCAGCACCTGCGCCTGCTCATGGAACACCTCCAGTACACCCGCCTGAGAATAGGGCAGGAGCAAGGTCACCTGATGGAGACTTCCCGACAGGGTTTCCTCAATTCTGGTTAAAAGCTCGTCCGTTCCGATACCGTTACGGGCGCAGAGATAGACGACCTTCTCGCTCACAGGCAGACCGGTCATATCCTCCACCAAATCCACCTTATTATAACAACGCAAAACAGGCACACCCGGCTTCGCCAGCTTCTCAATGAGCCGCTCCACCACAGCAATATGAGCTTCCCGCTCCGGATCAGAGGCATCGATCACATGGAGCAGCAAATCCGCATATTCCAATTCCTCCAATGTAGCCTTAAATGCCTCGATCAAATGATGGGGCAGCTTGGCAATAAAGCCAACCGTGTCCGACAAAAGGATTTCCAAATGGTCAGACACCTTCCGTCTGCGGGTGGTGGTATCCAATGTGTCGAACAAGCGATTGTTGGCAGGGATACCCGCATCGGTGAGCTGATTCAGCAGGGTGGACTTTCCCGCATTGGTATAGCCCACCAGTGCTACCACGGGCACGGCATTTTTCATGCGCCGCTCCCGCTGTACCGCCCGCACCTTCCGCACCGCATCCAATTCCTCCTGCAAACGGTTGATGCGCTCACGAATGTGGCGGCGATCCGTTTCCAGCTTGGTTTCGCCGGGGCCACGGGTACCAATGCCGCCGCCCAAACGGGACATGGACTTACCCATGCCCGACAGCTTGGGCAATAAATATTTATATTGTGCCAGCTCCACCTGCAAACGGCCTTCGGCTGTCTTGGCTCGCTGAGCGAAAATATCCAAAATCAAGGCACTTCTGTCCAGAACCGTCACGCCGGTGATGTCCTCCAACGCCCGAATCTGGGACGGAGACAGGTCATTGTCAAATACCAACATGTTGGCACCGGTTTTCTCCAACAGCTCGCAAATCTCCTGCGCCTTCCCTTCCCCGATAAAGCTGTGAGGGTCGGGGGTTTTGCGGTTTTGCAACACCTTGGCTTCGCAAGTGCCGCCGGCAGTTTCCAGCAGGGCTTCCAATTCATCCAAGGTTTCATAGGTTGCCGTTTCCTCAGGCTTGAAACAATCGGCATTTAAGCCCACCAAAATCGCCCGTTCAGAAATCGGCTTCATTAAATCTTCCATCTAAATCTCCCAAAATGTGACAAAAAATGAAAAAAGTCCGCACCGATAGGGTGCGAACTTCAATCATCACTTCAGACCGAACTTCTTGTTGAAACGGTCAACACGTCCACCGGTGTCAACCAGCTTCTGCTTGCCGGTATAGAAAGGGTGGCACTTAGAGCAGATTTCAACCTTAATGTCCTTCTTGGTAGAACCGGTCTCAATAATCTCGCCGCACGCGCATCTAATCGTCGTCTGTTCGTACTTAGGATGGAGTCCTTCCTTCATTGCTTTCACCTCTTTCTGTTTTCGTAAAAGGGCATAATTGCCCTCTTTTTCAATGCCCACACATTTTATCACATCTATTTGCAAATTGCAAGTGTTTTTTCAACATTTCGGAGAAATATTTTTCAAAAAAACTCTGACTCGCTCCGACTCACCCGCACGGGGGAGTGTATCCACGCAAAACAGGCCGAACAAGTCCTCCGTTCTGCGTTCCAACTCACCGTAAGCCTCGTCCATAGGCTTTTCTCCCGCATGGAGCAGAGGGATTTGGGATGTTTTCCGCATCTGCCGCAGAACGGCTCTCCCTGTTTCATCTGCCGCCAGCACGCGTACATAGGGCACGGGCCGCTGTAAATCCTCCGTGGTAATCCCTAAAAAGGCGCACAACAGCAAACGCATCAAGCGGCTTCTGGTATAACGCTTGGATTTTGCCTCATTGAGGATGTCCTCCAAGCCCGCTTCCTGCCGCACCGCACTGCGCACCTTGCACCACAAGCCCTCGGTACCATAGGGCACGCTTTCCCAATCCTGCTTCTGCCGCAGAATCGCCAAAAACGCCCGCTCCCCTGCCGCTATGCTGTAGCGGGGAGCATCCTTCACCGCCTCCCAAGCCTCTTGCGGCAAATAGCTCTCCCAGTTTTCCTGCGTGCGCAGGAAGGACGCGGAGGGATTCTCCAAATCACTACCCCCGTGGTAGTCCCCTTCCCGTTTCAGCACAAGGGGCTTCATGCCGCTGTTTCTCCCTTGCAGAGCTTTGCAGTATTCCACTGCCAAAATATCGTTAGGCAGAACCGTTCCCACGCCTCCCATGGCCTCCAACGCAAGCTGTCTTGCCTTAGGAAAGGACAAACCCTTATCCAACTCCCGATGGAGATATTCGGGAAATGCCTCCGAGCGCAGCAGCTCCGCCGTTTGCCAATGCTGTTTTACATCGCCGCTCTCACTGCCGAAGCACAGGGCATCCATACAGCCCAGCCGTGTAAAAATCTCCACCGCACCGTCGGCAAATCCCTCGGCCGAGGCGGTGGCGTAGGGCAGAGGCAGCTCCAGTACCAAATTGGCACCGCCCAGCACTGCCGCTTTCGCCCGCACATATTTATCTAAAATGGCAGGCTCACCCCGTTGCACATAGTTGCCGCTCATCAAACAAACAGAGGCACCCTGCCCGTTGACAAAGGCGATTTGCTTGGCATGCCCCCGATGAAAGGGGTTATATTCGCAGACAATGCCGATATTTTTCATAAATTTTCCCTCATTTGCAAAAAAGCACTTGTCTTATTTTAAAATCTATTATACAATAGATATGTATGTGTGTATACTACCACAAAAGTGCAAAAAAGCAAAACAAAAAATGATTGGAGACGAAGAAAACATGAAAATTCTCGTAATCAACGCAGGCAGCTCTTCCCTGAAGTACCAGCTCATGGACCCCCAGACCGGTGATGTCTTTGCCAAGGGTCTGTGTGAGCGCATCAATCTGGACGGCCGTCTGAACCACAGAGTTCCCGCCCGTGACATCAAGGAAGTGCGTGACATCCCCATGCCTACCCACGCAGAGGCCATCGCCGCTGTGCTGGAAATTCTGGTTGACCCCGAATTCGGCGTTCTGAAGTCCACGGACGAAATCGATGCTGTTGGCCATCGCGTGCTCCACGGCGGTATGGAATTTGTCGCTTCCTGCATCATTGACGAAGCCTGCAAGGCCGCCATCCGCAAGTGCATCCCCCTCGGTCCCCTGCACAACCCCGCCAACCTTTTGGGCATTGAAGCCTGCGAGAAGGTCATGCCCGGCAAGCCCCAGGTCGCCGTTTTCGACACCGCATTCCACATGACCATGCCTCCCAAGGCTTACCGCTATGCCATCCCCACCAAGTATTACGAGGAGTACAGCCTGCGCCGCTATGGCTTCCACGGCACCTCCCACCGTTTTGTTTCCAAGCGCGCCATTGAGATCATGGGCAACCCCGCCGAGAGCAAGGTCATCGTCTGCCACTTGGGCAACGGTTCCTCCATGTCCGCCGTGGTCAACGGCAAGTGCGTGGATACCACCATGGGCCTGACTCCCCTTGCCGGTGTTCCCATGGGCACCCGCAGCGGCGATATCGACCCCGCACTGGTGCAGTTCATTATGAACAAGGAAGGCATGAGCGTTGACGAGTGCCTGACCATGCTCAACAAGAAGTCCGGCGTGCTGGCTCTGTCCGACGGTCTGTCCTCCGACTTCCGTGATCTGGAAGCAGGTGCAAACGCGGGCAACGAGGCCTGCGCTCTGGCTCTGCGCAAGTTCTGCTACGAAGTCGCCAAGTATATCGGTGCTTATGCTGCTGCCATGGGCGGTCTGGATACGCTGGTATTCACTGCTGGTGTTGGCGAAAACGGCATTACCAACCGCGCCGAGATCTGCTCCTATCTGGAGTTCATGGGCGTCAAGCTGGATGCCGAGCGCAACAATATCCGTGGCGAAGAGGCTCTCATCTCCACTGACGATTCCCGCGTGAAGGTCTATGTCATTCCCACCAACGAGGAACTGATGATCGCGCAGGACACCGCCGAACTTTGCTGTTAAAAAAGGAAGCTCCGAACAAATAGCCATCGGCACTCAGCGGATCTTTTGCTCCAACTTTTCGCTTTGAAAAACTTGAAATACACAAAGTATTCCTGCGTTTTCCAAATCTCAATTTGGAACAAAATGTCTCGCTGATTGCTCTCGGCAATTTATTCAGAGCTTCCCAGACATGCCCCACCGCACGGTGGGGCAATTTCTATAGGAGGTAACTATGACTGTTGCAGAACGATTTTTGAAATATGTATCCTTTGAAACCACATCCGACGAGAGCAGTGAAAGCTGCCCTTCCACCGCAAAGCAGAAAATTTTGGGTGAAGCACTGGTTGCCGAAATGCTGACAATGGGCATTTCCGATGCCCACATGGACGAAGACGGCTATGTCTACGGCACCGTCCCCGGCACAGGCCCCGTGATTGGCCTGATCGCCCACATGGATACCGCTCCCGACTGCTCCGGCAAGGACATCAAGGCCCGTGTAGTCGCCTACGAAGGCGGCGATGTCCTGTTAAACGAAGAAAAGAACATCGTCCTGTCCCCCAAGGACTATCCCTATCTGTCCCACAGTGTCGGCAAGCACCTGATTGTCACCGACGGCACCACCCTTTTAGGTGCAGACGACAAGGCAGGCATTGCCGCCATTCTCACCGCCGCCGAAGAACTGATGGCAGAGGGCGCACCCCATGCCACACTGCGCATCGGCTTCACCCCCGATGAAGAAATCGGACGGGGCGCAGACCGCTTCGATGTGGAAAAATTCGCCGCCGACTATGCCTATACCGTGGACGGCGGTGCTTTGGGCGAGCTGGAATATGAGAATTTCAACGCCGCCGCCGCTGTCGTCACAGTGCACGGCCGCAATGTTCACCCGGGCAGTGCCAAGAATATCATGGTCAACTCCCAGCATATCGCCATGGAATTCCACTCCCTGCTCCCCGTACACGGCCGCCCCGAAGCCACCTGTGGCTACGAAGGCTTCTCCCATCTGTGCGAAATGCACGGCGAGGTGGAGAAAAGCACCTTGGAATATATCATTCGCGACCATGACCGTGCCTCTTTCGAGAAGCGCAAGGCAGAATTTGAAGAAATCTGCCGTTTCCTCAACGCCAAATACGGCGAAGGCACCGTGGAATTGAAGCTGCGGGACAGCTATTACAATATGAAGGAAAAAATCGAGCCTGTCATGTATATCATCGAGCGGGCAAAGCAGGCCATGGCAGATGCAGGCGTTACCCCCAAGGAAGTTCCCATCCGTGGCGGCACCGACGGCGCAAGATTGTCCTATATGGGACTCCCCTGCCCCAACCTGTTTACAGGCGGCGAAAATTTCCACGGCCGGTTTGAATATATTCCCATCGAGGACATGGAAGCCTGCGTCCGTACCTTGAAAGCCATCCTCAAAAACGCCGCCCAATAAGAATTCGTAGGGGCGATTCACGAATCGCACGCACCATAAACAACAGCCGACCGTTTTGGTCGGCTGTTATGTTATGTCTCAGGCAGAGGTGCGCTGAGAATTTCCGTCATTTTTCCCAAGAGCACATATCGTGCCTCGTAAAAATCATAGGTACAGGTAGACAGCAACAACAGCTGATCCCCGGGCCCCGCCTCTACATCGGATACAAAATCCGATTGCTCTCGGAATTTAGGCAGCCAAGTCTGCAAATCGGCGCAATATTCCTCCCATTCGTAGATATAACCGTCCCATGGCGTGACAAAACCCGCAATCAGATCCACGCGATAGCTGGCCTCGGGCGTAATCAGGTACAATTTGGAATGTTTTTCATAATACTCTTGGGATTCATAATCGGGCAAGCTGCCGAACATAGTGTCATTTTTCATATTGTGGCCATGAATCACATTGCATGGAGAAGCAAAATCATCGGTACAGGCACTATCCAAAAAGAGGGAGCCTGCAAAATTGTACTTTCCATTGGGCAGACGATGCAGATAGCTGTCGTTGTTTTCGCCCTGCAAGACAGGATAGTTGATAGGGGTGTTGGGAGAATAGAGCCAAGCAATTATATCCTCGCTCTCCAACTGCAAGAAACGAAAATCCACGGCAATGGGTGCCATTTCCTCTCGTTCCACAGGGTCAGTGGAGAGGGTAAAACCGGCTTCCGTCTCCTGTGAGGATTCCGTAGAATCCGTGGGTTCCGTTGGTACAGTGTGTACCGCCATGCCCCGATAGGCGTCATTGGCTTCTTCGTATTCCTTTGTATCCAGATAATGGTCTAAAAGGCGGTAACCCGAATATAGAAAGACCGCCAAAACAAGGATGATTGCCACCCATCTTAACCAGCGAATCATAAATCCTCCTGTCGTAGGGGACGGGTCTCCCGTCCCATGTTCGCACCCTCGTATTCTCTCGTAGGGGCGTTCTTTGAACGCCTGCGGGCGAACACAGTTCGCCCCTACGGTGTTGATTGGCAGTGCGTTCCTCTTTGTAGGGGCCGATGCCTACATCGTCCCGTGGGCAGGAACCGCCAAATTTGTACCGTTTCGGTTTCGCGCATAACCCGCCGTTCAAGTGTCCCCCTTTCAAGGGGGAATAAAAGGGGGTTGCCTGTGCAGGCACTTTCGTCCTCCGTGGCACCTGTCCCCCTTTCAAGGGGGAATAAAAGGGGGTTGCCTGTGCAGGCACTTTCATATCACAGAAGTACCACCGATAATCGAGGGATTTCACAACCCCCCTGTGTCCCCCCTTCAAAGGGGGGCTTGGTGCGTGCGTGTCCCGTCCTGCTTAGGGGGGGCTTAGTGCGGCACTTTTCGCTAATGCTCCAAAAATGGAGGCAACTCCGCAGGCGGGGGAGCTTGCTCCCGCCCTACGGAGTTACGCAGAGGCTTATTCCTCGGTCTTTTTCTTCTTTCTAAGGGGCAGGATAATCAGCACAAGAACAACTGCACTGCCCACCAACAGACCGCCCCACAGCAAGGGCTGGCTGTAATCGCCGGTGTCGGGCTTGGGATCGTCGGGCTCGATGGGCAATTCTTCAACCTTGAACTGCCAAGTGATAAAGCCGACAGCCTTTTGGAACTCGTTCCCCATGGTGATAGGAACATCGAGAGCCATATCAAGGGTGATTTTACCGCCGGAATAGATGGTGCCCAAATAGACCCAATCGCTCATTTCGGTCCACTGGTCGGCGGGGGCATCATACAGCTTGGAGGCACCGCGCTGGGTGACACTCAGGTGCATTTCTTTCAAGAAATCCACATTGCCATCAATGCCGGTTGCACGCAAATAGACACGGATCTTAGCCTCGTTCTTCATGGCGTTGCGAACCTCTACCACATTGGAAAGCCGGTCACCGGGCATAACATCTTTGAACTCAGCAAACAGACAGGTGGGAGATTCGTCACTGCCGGGCAGGAAGATAAAGCGATCCGCTCCGCCCAGATATTGGACCTCACCGTCATCTGCGAAGACGGGAGCCGCAAGGCCGAGTGTCAATGCAAGGAGCAAACAAATGGAAATCAATTTTTTCATATGCTCGCCTCCTTATGAACCGCTGGGATTTTGTAAAATGCCGTTGGATACAGAGATCCCCCACGCTTCGGTAACAGGATCCTTACCATCTTTTGTCTTACCGACTGCCTGAATTGCCTGAACCGCAAATTCTACGGAACAGCTATAGCCAGAAGGCGCATTGGTAGAATTGATCACGCAACTGGTAGCAAGGTCGCTTGTCTTTGCATCTGGCTTCACAGCAGCCTTGTGGTAGTAATAAGTAACACCGTTTTCCTGCACCATAAACCAACCGCTTGTGTTATAGCCATTGTAGGCAGTCGTGCTGTCATTCACACCGTTGTACTGGAGATAGTAGTCAGTACCGCGTTCAGGGTGCGAAGCACCGTAGATGGTTTTAGCGTTCGTGCCGAGTACCCAGTTGCCGAGCACAGCTACACGGATATAGACCGAAACGCTGTCGGCGGCTCCGTCACCGTCCACATCCTGCTTATTGGTAAAATTGAGATTATTCAGGGTACGGGTCATACCGCTGATAGTCTGTGTTATGTTTGAAACAACATCGACCTGCGCAAGACGGAAATCGTTCCTTACATCCTTTTCGGCCTTCATCTGTAAGTAAGCCACGGTATAACCGCCGATAGCGGAGAAAAGCAGGACGAAGGCAACAAACAGCGCAATACCACGGGGGTTCTTCCAAAAACGCCTCGGCATCGGGCCTGCGCTCAAGCCATCCGAAGTATCAACAGTCTGCGTTACATCCTGTAAATTGTCCATGCGTTCATTGTCCATTCCTTCGGCCTCCTTTCAGAAAACTTATGCGGATAACGATTACTTGTTGCGACCCATTTCTTCCGTGGGCCAGCCCTTTGCAGTAAGGGGATTATCGCCGTTGTGCTTGGCCTGCGTTGCGTAGGCGTGCACATTCACGATAACGGTACAGTTCTGATAGTCGTTATTCATGGTCTTATCAAAAGTAACATTGGCGAACAGCGGGGAGGTAATCTCACCCGGTTGGAGAATTTGATTATAGTAGTAGTAGCCTTCCCAGTAAGTCCAACCGATTTGGTCGAAGTCCAGCCTAACAAGGCTCAAGTCGGGCATACCACCACCCACAAGGTTGATGGTCTTTTCAACGGAAACACGGATGAAGGCTGGCTGGGAACCGGTATTGGAGATTTCCACAATTTTGGTGACATCCTGACCGGGCATAACGCCGCTGATGGCATCATCGGGGAAAGGGATCGTCTTGTCGGAATTCGCCCATTCCAAAAGGGTGATGTCAAGGTCACCGGCGGTAATGGCACTCTTCGCCTCTGCCTGATCGGTGAAGTAGGCGTAGGTGACATAGCCAAGGATAGAAAGGCAGGCAACAATTAGGGCGATCGCAGTAATTTTTTTCTTCATAATATTCGGCTCCAATCTTCATTTTAAGAGCTAAGGGTGTCGTATTCCTTCGTAGGGGCCGATGCCTACATCGGCCCGTGGGCAGGAATTACCAAATTTGTACCGTGTCGGTTTTGCGCACCGTCTGCCGCTTCGCGGTTCGGGTCGATGTGGGCATCGACCCCTACGGTGTAAACGGTAAATCTTCGTATTCCCTCGTAGGGGCGTTCTTTGAACGCCCGCGGGCGAACACAGTTCGCCCCTACGGTATTGATTGGCAGTGCGTTCCTCTTTGTAGGGGCCGATGCCTACATCGGCCCGTGGGCAGGAACTACCAAATTTGTACCGTGTCGGTTTTGCATGCCGTCTACCGTTTCGCGGTTCGGGTCGATGTGGGCATCGACCCCTACGGTGTAAACGGTAAATCTTCGTATTCCCTCGTAGGGGCGT
>JAZOAV010000194.1:0-20811 GCA_045595645.1 Faecousia sp. | reverse complement strand
TTGCGTTGCCTTTCTGATAGAAATCAAATATTTCTATCAGAAAGTAGTATCAGTTTTCAATAAATGTATTTACAAAGCGAACAAAGATAGTAGCAACCTGTGCGCGGGTTGCATCTCCCTGAGGTTGGAGAAGTACGGTTTCACCGATCTTATTGCCGATAATCAAACCCTCTGCATTGACCCATGCCATCGCTTCCTTCGCATAGTCGCTGATTTCTGCCACATCAGGATAGGAAGACAAATCCGCCCGCTTTTGGGTATCAATGCCTTTGCTTTCTGCATAGCGGCAGAAAATAGTCGCGATCTGTTCACGGGTTACACTGCCTTCAGGCTCGAACTTCTCATCACCGACACCGTTAACAATGCCGTTTTCCGCCGCCCACGCTACAGCCTCCGTATACCATGTGTCTTCGGGAACATCCGTGAATACCACAGTCTCCTTAGGGGTCTTCTTCCCGTCCAATCTCCAAAGCACCGTTACAAGCATAGCACGGGTCATGGTATCCTCAGGAGAGAATTTAGCAGCACCTGTGCCATTGAACAGCTCCAGCTCTGCACAGGCTTCAACGGCATCATGGTACCATTCGCCGGAGGGCACATCTAAGAAAAGATCATCCCCGGGACTCACAAAGCGAAGGAATCCGGTTTTCCCATCAATTTTGTATGCGCAATAGTCTTTATTACCCGAAATAGAAGGATACTCATCAAAGCCCTCAGGGTTCAGGACTTCGCCCCTGTTGTTGATCAGGAATACGCCCTCGCGGCCCAAGACATTACCATAGACCACACCGTACACTCCCCAAAGTTTTTGGACAACGCCAAATTCGACTTCTGTTATGGCATTTCCGTTTTTATCCAGTATAGCACATCCGTTTTGGGTTTCATGAAGAATAACACCGTTTACGACCATGATTCCGGAAGCCGAATTATACTCAAAAAGAACATTTCCGTCATAATCATAGACAACATACACGCCGTTTCCAAACTCTCCAATGATATAACAGCCTTGATTCTCGACCCAAGTGGCTCCGTTCAAAACAGCAATCAGCGTTCCGTCCACGCTGTAGAGGTAGCTATTCACCGAGTCGCATGTGACAAACCGTTCCGAGTAATTGTTCACATTCAAAAAGTGTTCAACACCCACCAAGGAGACAAATGTGCCCTGCACCTGTGCGACTTCCTCTCCCTTAGCATTCATTACGACGGAACTACCATCAGTTTTGGAAATTATAAAATGTTCTACAGAAAGGGATCTCACAGGTATATCTGCATTCGTTCTGACATCCAACTTACAAATCTGGTTGTACTCAGTATCGAAAAGATAGTAGCTTTTACCGGACATTTCAGTCTTACAGAGGATGCGGTACTGATTGTCAGGATTCTCAGTCCAAGCTGCATTATAAAAGCCATTCGGCATTTCATTTTCCGCCTTGCTTTCATCCAGATAACGAATAATGTCTCCGCTACTCCTACTAATAACAAAGCTGTTCTTGTCCCTGAAATAAATAGTAGAGTCATATACCTTACTCAGGGCATTTCCCTGCCAGTCCACCACCTGATAGTAGGGTCCGGATTGAACATAACCGCCCAAATACGCATCATAGCGATATGTAGCTTCTTTGCGCAAAAGCAAAGCCGCATTCGGAACGATGTTAATGACTTCAAAATCCGCAGGTATCGTAGAGGGAAGCGGAATAACCTTACCATTCATATCAAGGAATTCGTAGCTTTCGTTCTCGTACACCTTCCCTCGGAAGCCGCACAGCGCCCGCTCCATTTCCACATAGCGGAAAGGCGTTAATTGCGTAGACTTGTAGAACATAGCCTGTTTATCATTCTTTGAAATGCAGAAATACCCTTCCGCAAAATTATGGATATACCAATCCGCGGGCTCCAAAACTGAATTGCCAAAGACATCCATCACGCCAAGCTGTCCATTCAGGGTGGAGTAAATAACCATGTCATCTTGCCAATTTGTAGCCTTCACTCCCTCATAACGAGGCCCCGTCAGGTCCTGCACACGAACAGGATCATAGATAGAATCGTCACTAACCGAAAGATTACTTGCATAAATTGGATGGGCTACCACTCCAAGAAGAATGCTAAGAATGAGCAGACCAACACAAACTCTCTTTTTCATAATAAACCTCCTTAATTTTTTTCAATTTTAGTATATCACATTTTCTAAAATTGTCAATGCTATTTTGTACTAAAAAAATAATAGATATCTTTTTAGGGCGATCAATCAAAAGTTGGGATCAGACGCAAATAGTCTGACCCCACTTTGATTATGCATATTCCAATAATGAACCCAATGGAAGGTTACGGTTTTGTTTTCTTTCTGCTCGGAAGTGCGTCCCCAATGAGATCGCCAAGTCCGTCAAACACACCATCAATCCCCTCTCCATCCGAAATCAACAGTATCACGATCACTACGACGATTCCCAAAATACCGAAGCTGCCAATGGCTGTCGCTCTGATTGCAGGGCGAGACGGTTTATGGAGACAAACCGCAAAAACGATACTATAAATCACCGAGAAAATTAGGCCGAAAACTGTAAGACTACAAATCGTACCACCAATACGAACCCATCTTATTACTGTTGCAGTAATAAGTGCAATATGTACCACAATCAGCAGAAGGTTAAACCATTGCCTCCCCTTTTGCAAAAAACCGAAAAGCAGATACGCAAGTAGTACAAGTGTCAAAGGCAGAAGCAATACCAAATATTCGCAAAGTACCGGTGTTTTCTGAATCTTCATATAATAGATCGAGACGACAGATCCATTAGCTAAGGAGTTTAGAATCAAGCTGTAGATACTGTATTTTTCCTTCTTCTCTGATTTGCACAGCAAGACAACACTCGGTACGAAAAGCAAAACACTTACGAATATAGCATCGAGTGTGGAGGTAAGGAACCGGCTCAGCCAAAGGGAGAGTCCAAACAGGCAGATTGAAAAGATCGACAAAACAAATGCGAGGTTTGCTTTTTTCCTTTTTATAGTGCAAAAATCTTCATTCATACAATGCACCTCCTTATGGATCAATCATAGCCCTCTAACATCAACTCAACATCAACAGCGTAAGAACATTCTGTAAACACATTTTGACATAATTGTGACATATTGCATAACATAAAAAACAAAACGAACGCAGTCGTAGAGTAAATGCTGTAACTCCAATAGGCCGCTGCTTCTAATACTATTATTCAATGAAAAGTAGACAACTTTTAATGGAATAATAGTATTACACAAATAAAGCCCACAGAATACGTTCCACAGAATAGGAAGCGCAAGTTGTTATTGCGGCACGCAAAAAAGGAGCACCCTCCAAGCTGAGCTTGGAGGGTGCAGAATTCATTTCTTATCTGGCGCTTTCAGCATCGGCCAAAGTCCAAGTGTTGGTGCCACAAGCATAAGTGATACCGTCACGGACAGCGTAGATGGCGATGTTCAGAGTTTCGTTCTTCTCTCTCAGGGAGAGCTTGTAGGTGAACTCACCATCGATAGCGTCGATAGTAGTGGTCTTGCCGTTGATGGAAACAATGGCGTAAACACGATCATACTCGGCAGCTGCGGCAGCCTCAACTGCGAACTTAGCATAGATGCAAGAAGCAGTGGTCTTTGCAGTCTTGGAGATGATGGGCAGTTCAGCAGTAGCGGTTTCTTCAGCAGCAGCCTTGGAAGTGGTGCACTTGTAGAAGTGCAGGTAGGTAGTGCCGGAAGAGGTGGAGCTTACGGTGCAGAACAGGGGGTTGCTGTTATCGCCCACGGTGCTGATGTCATCACGCAGGGAGATATAGCGGCTGTTGCCCTTTACGCGGAAGCCACTGTAGCTGGAGGAGTAGGTGCCGGCCCAAGTGGTGGCAGAGCTGCTCAGAATCAGCTTGGTGGAACCGGAAGCGCCAGCCAGGTAACCGCCGGAGGTCTTCAGGGTGAAGCTGGTGCGGGAGCCGGTCAGAGTCCACTCAAAGGAGGAAGCGGCAGATGCGCTGCAAGACAGGCTGGAGGGCAGGCTGGAGAAGGTCTGGCCTGCGGCACTCATAGCTGCATAGGAACCATCCTGGGAGGTGCTCAAAACATAGTAGCTATAGTCGCCTGCGTAGGAACCGGTAGCCTCAGCAATGATGAGGTAATCACCGGCAGTCAGACCGGAGGAACTGGTAACCAGTTCGTAGGTGTAGGTATCGGTAGAGGTGGAGCCGGAGCTGGAGGAACCGGAGTCGGAGGAACCGGAGTTGGAACCGGTAGAACCGCTGACGGGCAGGATCTCTACATCATAGTAGTAGCTGGAGGTAGAGGTTGCGTTGCTGACGGCATAAGCACCGAAACGGGTGTAGTAGCGATAGAAGATAATGCCGCGAGTGGTGCTGGTGGAAGCAGTGATACGGTAGCTGCCGTTGGTGCCTTCACCGATGCTCCAGTTGTAAGCACTGCTGCTGGATGCAAAGTTGGTGCTGGAGGAATACTTCAGGTAGCTGGAACCATTGTCGATGGTGTAGTAGCTGCCGCTCTTGGTGATGTTGACAACATAGCCTTCTGCATCGGAAGCAGAAACAGCACCGTTGGTAACGGTAATAGCAGTGCCGCTGATCTTGCTGGCGAAGCTATTGCTCATTGCATAGTAGGTGGAACCAACCTTAGCAGCGATAACATACTCACCGCTGGTCAGAGTGGTGGAGGTGCTGCCGGAGGAAGAAGAGCTGTTGCTGTAACCGCAGTAGGTGCAGGTGTTGCTGCTGTAGGAGCAGCTTGCGCTGGAGGAGTAGGAGCAACGAGAGCAGGTGATCTTATGAGTGCCATTGCCGTTGCTGGTGTACTTGTAGCTGTGACCCAGAGCGGGGATGCTGGTGGTGCTGACAACTGCGCCGCAGGAGTTGCAGGTCACAGTGGTCTTGCCGGTAGCAGTACAGGTAGCAGCGGTAGTGGAGCTGCTGGTGCTACTGTGGCTGCAGGAAGTGCTGGTGGAGCCGGAAGAGGAAGAATCATCAGCCAGCTTGTAGAAGTGCAGATAAGTGGTGCCGGAGGAAGAAGAGCTTACGGTGCAGAACAGAGGTGCGCCGTTGTCGCCGGTGGTGCTGATATCGTCACGCAGGGACAGATAGCGGCTGTTGCCGGTCAGACGGAAGCCCTGATAGCTGGAAGAGTAAGAGCCGGACCAAGTGGTGGAGCTGGTGCTCAGAGTCAGCTTAGTGGAGCCGGAAGCACTGATCAGGTAGTTGCTGCCGGTCTTCAGGGTGAAGCTGGTACGGGAACCGGTCATGGTCCACACGAAGGTATCAGCACTGGAAGAATCGCAGGTAACAGCGGTGGGCAGGCTGTCGAAGCTCAGGCCAACAGCGCTCATTGCAGCGTAGGAGCCGTCCTTTTCAGTGGACAGTGCATAGTAGCCATAGTCACCGGCATAGGTGCCGTCAGCAGCAGCAAGGATGATGTACTTGCCTGCAGTCAGATCGGAAGCAGAGGTAACAAGCTCGTAGGTATCGCCATCAGTAGTGGTGGTATCGGAAGAAGAGCTGCCGGAGCTGGAACCGGAAGAAGACCCGGAGCTGGAGCCGGAGGAAGAAGAACCACCGATCAGAACATAGGTAGACTTAACGGTCTGAACAGCGTCAACATTACCCTGGCCGGGATACGTATCTTCGTCAGAAACAACAATGGGGAATGCAACATAGTTGTTCTTTGCAGAGGACAGAGAGTAGGAGCTGTAAGCGGGGTCCCAGTTGCAGCCGGCAGCGGACTTCATATAGGAAATAGCGGTAGCAACATTGGAGCCAGCCTTCATCTTGTTCCAGAAATAGGTCTCATACTTATAGTCGCCGGTGAAGGAAACGGACTGAGAATAGCCGTAAACAACTTCACAACCTGCAGCGCGCATGGGAGCATTCAGACCGCTGGTAGCCATGCCGAGGCAGATAGCCATCCACAGCAGGGTGCCGGGAGCAGCGGTATCCATATGATTGCTGATAGCAGTGCCGTCAACGCAGTAAGCAGAACCGCCGTTGAAAGCATGGTAGTAGGTGCCGTAGGTGCCAGAAACAGCCTTGGTATCAGTAGAGGTGACACCGGAGGAGGACTTCAGGCAGAGGTAAGAGGTGTGGGCACGGGAGAGATCATCCTCGCCGCTGGAGTAGTCGGTAATGCCGTGGGAGTCGAAAATCACGACGCCGCCCTTTTCAAAAGCGGTACCAATGTTGGTAATGGTGGCGTTGGTACCTTCGTACTTGGTGTAGGTACCGCCGGTAGCACTGGCGATAGAGGAAGCCTCGTTCTTGTACTGATCGGTGAAGCTGGAGTCATAGCCGTAGTAGGGAGCGATCAGGTAAACATTCTTGGAGCTGGGGGAGCCGCCCTTCTTAGCGTAGGAGACGACCTCAGTCACATCAGAACCAGTCTCGCTGTTGTTGAAGGTCTTGGCACGCAGACCGGGCAGATAGCCCTGAGGACCGCCAACAGTGGTTTCCCAGTAGAAGTTCTCGCCGTTGAAGAACAGGGAGTCTTCCACATAGGTCTCGGAAGCCTTAACCATAGACACGATGCCCTCAGTCAGAGCAACGAAGTCAGAGGCTTCGGGAGCCTTTGCACGGGTAACCTTAACATTTTCCTTTTCATAGCTGTCGATCTTGGACCAAATGTCCGTATTGACAGCAGCGATTCCCTCTTGGGAAAGTTCCTGCGGATCGACATCAGCCTTAGCAGCAGAAGCGAACGCGGGGAGCAGACCGCAAAGCATGGTGATAACCAAAAGCATTGCCATCAGTCGCAGAGTCATCTTTTTCATTCTTGCATCTCCTTTCAAAATGGTCGCGGCAGCATGAGCCACCTTGACTTCGATGTTATGATAGCACGGTAATAGTAAAAAGTAAATACCAAATTCGGATAAATTTTCATTTTTTCCGCTTTAGAAAATGTAAGTGCTTACATTTTCCTTGATTTGTATATATTGCCAAGGTAAAACATCTTCCCTACTATATATCCTATTCCTCACTCCAAACCCTGTGCCTGTGAAACGACATTTTCTCTCTTTTTGCCAGGTAATATCTTTGAATTTTCTCCATCTTTACGGTAGCACCTCCCTACAACATATTTATAATATAATCAGAATATACAACGAATCATGCATAAGGATACTCAAATTGAAAATAATAAAAATTCTTATTTTTACTATTGACAAAACAAAAAAGATGTGCTATCATAGTGCCATAAACAAGAATGATTCTCATTTCGGAGGTGATTCGGATGCAAGCACGCAAGCACAGTAAAAAGCGAGATGCGATTTTAAAATGCGTCCGCTCTACAACAGCGCACCCCACCGCTGAATGGGTCTACGCTCAGCTCAAGCCCCAAATCCCCGACCTATCCCTTGGCACCGTCTACCGTAACCTATCCATGTTCAAGCAGGAAGGCATCATCGCCTCCATAGGCGTGGTAGCCGGAATGGAACGCTTTGATTTCAACACCGTACCCCATGCACATTATGTTTGTCATCAATGCGCTTCCGTCATAGACCTGCATGATTTGGATCTCCCCTCTCAGTTGCAGGTTACCTGTGGAACCGTTGAA
This sequence comes from Faecousia sp., assembly GCA_045595645.1. Lineage (GTDB taxonomy): Bacteria > Bacillota > Clostridia > Oscillospirales > Oscillospiraceae > JAZOXB01. Next base: position 13,248 of record JAZOAV010000194.1, on the reverse strand, counting down.
AGCTGCAACCTCACCCTATGCGGTGTGTGCAGTGAATGTCAAAATTCAAACAATACTATATAATATTATTATGGAGGAAAAAATTATGAAAAAGTATGTATGCCCCGTCTGTGGTTATGTTCACGAAGGCGAAATGCCCGAAGGCTTTGCCTGCCCCCTGTGCCGCGTCCCCGGCGAGAAGTTCAAGCTGGTAGAAGGCGAAATGGTACTGGCAGCCGAGCATGAATTCGGTATCGGCACCAAGCTTGACAGCGTTCCCGAGGAAGACAAGAAGTTCATCCTGGATCAGCTCAAGGCCAATTTCGATGGCGAATGCTCCGAAGTCGGCATGTATCTGTGCATGGCCCGCATCGCCCATCGTGAAGGCTACCCTGAAATCGGCCTGTATTGGGAAAAGGCCGCATGGGAAGAAGCCGAGCATGCAGCCAAGTTTGCGGAACTGTTGGGCAGCTATCTGGAGCCCAACATGAAGAACGACACCAAGGCCAATCTGGCATGGCGTGTGGACTGCGAATACGGCGCAACCGCCGGCAAGTTCGAGCTGGCAAAGATGGCCAAGAAGCACAATTTGGATGCCATCCACGACACCGTACATGAAATGGCCCGCGACGAGGCCCGTCACGGCAGAGCTCTGGAAGGTCTGCTGAAGAGATACTTCAAGTAATCGCTTATGAACGGCGTTCCTAAACGCTGTCCGTGTTGCGATAGCTGGTATCCGTCAAATCGTTAAATTGTTTTTACGATCCGTTATTAAATGACATAGGCCGGAAGCTCTCAGCCTGTGTCAAGACGCAGGAGGAATTAGGATGAAATATGTTTGCGATGTATGTGGTTGGGTCTATGATGAGGAGGAAGCCGGCGTAAAGTGGGAAGATCTTCCCGAGGATTTCGCTTGCGATCTCTGCGGCGTAGGCAAGGACGAATTCACTGCTGAATAATTTCAGAAAACCTGTGGGGCTTGTCTCCACAGGTTTTTATTCGTAAGTGGTTTTCGATGGGAGCGAGCTCCCCTATCCGAATCAATAGCACGCTCTGAGATTTTTCTTGCTTTTCCGAAAAACTGTGCTATAATTACGATAAAGCGAAAAAGAAAGGAGTAATGGCTATGCAGCATCTCAAGACATTTTGGCCCACGGCTTTTCTTGTTAAGAAGGGCGATGTAGTATCACTGGTGATTCAACTGGTAATTCTGCTTGTCGTCTGCGCTGTCGTCGGCTGGCTGATCGGTGTTTTGGCCGGAATCCCCATTGTCGGCATTCTCTTCGGTCTGATCGGTGCACTGTTGGAGATCTACTCTCTGGTCGGCATCGTTTTGTGCATCCTGAAATTTATCGGAAAAGTCTAACATATTCAAACGCCCTGCTGCATCTCTGCGGCAGGGCGTTTTGCGATTGCTTTTGTATCGACAATGTGCTACACTAAAATAAGCAAATAAACTTGACGGAGGGAATAACAATGGCGAGTTTTGATATGATGGATATGCAGGAAATGCAAAAAGCCTTGCAGGATCAATACAAAGACAAATGGGAGCCGATTTGCCCCAAAACAGGAAAGAACAAGCTGCTTTGGATGATTGGCGAAATCGGCGAAGTCATTGATATTATCAAAAAACATGGCGCAGAGAAATCCTTAGCAGATGAAGTCCTGCGAAAAGCCCTGATCGAAGAAATGGCAGATGTCCTGATGTACTACAACGATGTAATGCTGTGTTATGGAATCAGCCCCGATGAATTAAAGCAGGCGTATGTAGATAAGTTTGAAAGAAATATGCGTCGTTGGTAAGTCCAAAAATCTGAAATATCATTTAGGCTTTCAACCAATTAGGTAATACCAAATCCCCGTTTCCTTCATTCGCTCAGGAATGTTCTCAACGCAAAGATTTTTGCCAAAGAACTCCACTTCGAGATAATCTTCAAAAGTCTCTCCGCAAAAAATTGTATCCACTGGTTGCCAAAACGAAACAATGGGCATATCATCCATACCATCAAAGAAACATCGATGCGCACAAAACGGAACTAATTTCGTGCTTTGGCGAAAATAATCCAGTACAGCCTTAGAAAACAATTCCTTACTCATTATGCCGGAGAATCTGCCATCAAGCAAATCAGACAAGTCATCAAAATTGTTCTCAATATCGAATAGGAATGAACTTTCCATAGAGCGATAAAAACCATGGAATTTTTCAACATTCGCAACCGAAAAGTCTCTCCAATCAAAGAACTGCTCACCAACAGGGAGACCACAGGCAAAGAAAGACCTAATCTCCGCAGGAAAACGGAAACCAAAGACTGATTCTATCCTCGAAAATTCCTCTTGACTCAAACCTGCCTCGAATGATATTCCGACATTTTTCAATCTTTCGATCATCTGCTGCGGATTCATTCCAAATACCTCCTATGCCCCAACTGCTTGTTGATTATTTAAGAACCTTCCATTTCGCCTTCACGAACAGCTTGAACAATGATGGATCGGGCGTATTTATTGCGGTTGCAAAATCTTCTACACTTGATTTCCACCGAGCTGCCCGTTTTCTCCAAAAGGTCGCCAAAATAAATGTCCCCTTCGTGATGGCAGTAGTGCACCTCGGTATGTATATCAGCTAAGATGGTCATTTCTTCGTTTGTTTTCTCGTCCTTTATCGTAAATTCTATGTAATCGTCCGTTACTGTGGAGGCAACAAGCACACCACTATATGTCACAGTGGAGCAGAGAAGCAAATACGCACCCAAAAGTATGATTGCTGATACGATGCTACCAATTAAAACACATTTTTTCATCCACTGTTACCTCTCTTAACACAATAACAACCTTTAAACTACAGTAATCACAGTGTCTTAGGAAGCGATTCCGCAACTGCAAGCATAAGGATATTCAGCACAAAAATCACAAGCGGCAAACATTGAACAATCACGGAAGCAAGGCTGTAGCCTCTTGTTCTGAGCCTGATTGTTCTCTTAACTTGCTTTCCGACATAGGGTACGCCTCCAAACGCACACATTATGCCACAGACCAGACTAAAAGGCAACATCCGGTGAAGTTTGGCTTCGCCAAGTGAAGCAGTGGCGTTGCCACTGTGAAGTATCGTGCTTACGCACAATGTGAAGCGAAGTGTGCCACCCACGCCCTCAGGTGCTTCACTGCGAAGCAACTTCACAATGCGAAGCATCACTTATCGTGCCGCAAGGCACACTTCACTCCGCCAAACAAAAAAGACAGGCAAAGCCTTTCTTTTTTGTTTGGCGGAGAGGGCGGGATTCGAACCCGCGAGACGCTTTTAACGCCTACACGATTTCCAGTCGTGCGCCTTCGCCCAGCTCAGCCACCTCTCCATACGCCGATCTCGTTTGAAATCAGCTTGGATATGATAACCTATTTTTCTCAAAAAGTCAAGCCTTTTTTCAAAATTTTTTCAATTTTCTTTTCCATCGGTATCCAGTGCCGCAATACAGGCATTGAGTACCTTATTGATGACAGGAATACCCGCTCCGCCACCGGAGCCGCCCTCCTCTACCACAACCACAAAGGCAAGAGGGTAATTTTCTTCCTGCACAAAACCGGCAAAAAGGCCGTTGGCCGCCTTTCCACCATCCTGCTCTGCGGTACCGGTTTTTGCACCGATGTAGAGCCGTGGGAACTGCCATTCTCCATAGCCATTGACGACTGCCTCGCGCATGGACAGTGCCAGGCGTTCCGCTACCTCCGCACTTAGAATACGATTTCCATAGCGCAAACCCGCTTTGTAGGTCTCCGTACCTTCACTGTAAGTAGATTCCACCAAGTAAGGCTGTGCAGCAATGCCGCCATTGGCAATCGCTCCCATAAAGGTCATAAACTGACAGGGATTGATACTGTCCGTATACTGGCCCACACCTGCCCAGGCAGTATCATAGTCTCCTGCCTCGCTGAGATCGACACTTCCCTCCTTGGTTTTCAGGCCGTCAAACTCCAGACTCCGATCAATGCCGATGGTTTGAGCATACTTCATCAGTCGCTCCTTGCCCAATTCCAGGGAGAGTTGGGCGAAAGTCACATTGCAAGACTTGGTAAGTGCCTGATCAAAGCTAATTTCGCCGTGCACGGAATTGCAAAACAGTCTGTCCCCGGCGATATCCCAATAGCCGTTGCAAGTGAATGTGCGCTCGTCCAAATCCTTTATCTCGGAAATGGCAGCAGCCGCCGTCACCAGCTTAAAAGTCGATCCGGGTGTGTAGATTGCATGGAGAAAGCGATTGATATAGGCTCCCTCATACGCCCCGCTGTCATCCACCTCCGATGGATTCAGAGGATCAAAGCAAGGAGTAGATACCATACACAAGATCTCTCCCGTTCTGTAATTATACACACCTACTGTGCCCTTGCGCTCGCCCAGTGCTTCCAGTGCCACCTTCTGCACTTGGCTGCTCACGGTCAGACGCAGCACCGCATCCTCTGGAGGCTTTCCGCCGTCAAAGAGGTTAAAGGAATTCATTTCATCGCGATAATAGGACATGAGATAATCGGGAATATTTCCCTGCACATCCCCTAACAGATGTACCGTTGCCCGCCGCAGAGCTTCATCCTCGGGATATTGTCTGCCCTTCGTAGCATCAAGGAGAAGAATCTTACTTCTGTCATAAATCCGTCCGCACAGGAAGGTGTCGCCGGAGTAAACCGGAGTCTTGTCCCGATAGGAATACCACTGCTCAGAATATTTGAAATAGCGGAAAACAATCGTCCCCGTTCCAATCAGCAGAGCGATCACCAAAAGGGTTGCCAACCATGTGCGATTAGACAGCTTTTTCATTGCGCTCCTCCTCTACCTTCAAAACCTTCACAGACACCGCCGCATCCTGCCGCACATCCGCACTCTTGACAAACGCCAAAAGTCCCCAGCAGCAGAGCATGCTGGAGCCGCCGTTGGACACAAAGGGGAAAGTCACGCCTGTCAATGGCAGCAAATCCATGGTTCCAAACACATTCAAAATCGTTTGGGTAGACATGACTGCCGCAGCCGCAGTAGCGGCGATGGTATAGAAGCTGCTGCGCCCCATTCGCGCCGAGCGAACCACAAACACCGTGGGCACTGCTATGGTCAGCACCATCATAACAGCCATCAAAAAGCCCCATTCCTCGCTGATAAAGGCAAAGACCAAGTCTGTATCCGAGGCCGCCACCGCCTTGAGCCAACCGTTTCCGGGCCCAAGGCCAAACAGTCCGCCGATTGCAATGCGAATCATGGCGCGTGTCTGCTGATAGCCACCGTTCAACGGATCTTCCCACACATGCCCCCAGCTTTCAAAGCGGCGTTGCACATGCTCACCGAAATAGACCACGGCAATCACTGCGGCAAAGGCCACTGCCATCAGCGTAACACCCACTGTTGCCACACTGCCGGATCGCAGATACGCCGCCACCAAGAAGGTGACAAAGAAAATCAGTGCCGCGCCAAAGTCGTTCATATATACCAGACAAGCGCAGATAAACGCAGAATAAATAATAAAGTAAATCACATTTCGCTTGGCAACCACGCGGTCCATTGTGGAAGCACCCACGAAGATAAAGCAGAGCTTTACCAGCTCCGAGGGCTGGAAGGTAAAGGAACCGACGGCGATCCAGTTGCGTGCGCCGTTGATTTCCACACCAATCACCAAGTTAGCCATCAACAGCAAAATACCGCCGACCGCCGCCGCATAGCGAATGATTTTCGCCAAATGCAAATCCCGCATGGACATAGAAATGAGCAGATAAATCACAATACCCACGCAAATGCAAAGCACCTGCTTACCGATCTCCCAAGGAGCATCAGAGACAATCACGGAAAGCCCAAGCGTACACAGGAAGAAGGCAATGGTCTCTAGCTCGAAGGCACTGCGCCCCGAAAGGCGAATCATAAAGAACAGCAGCCATTGTGCGCCAAGTAGAATCAAAAAGCAAAGCGCAACCGTCGACGCATACTCCGTCTTGCAGCCCATCCAAAGAATCAATGCGGTAAAAAACTGAAACAGTGTCAGCAACAACAGTGTCACGCTGGGAAGGGATTGGTCAACAGGACGGGTGCGATCCTTTTTATGCTTCTTCATTTCCGCGTTGGTCAGAGGGAATAAGGCAAATTCCACACCGCCCAAAGAAAACTTATCACCGTAGCGCAAAGCTGCCGCCACAATCGGCTTTCCGTTCACACAAACGGCACCTTTCTGTCCGATATCCGTCAAAGACCAGCTTCCGTCGTCATAGCGGGTCAAGACTGCATGGGAACGGGAAACCGTCGGATAATCCAGCACAATATCACTGCTTACGGAGCGTCCCAAAAGATTCTCCCAGTGGTTCACAGGGCGACGGGTGCCATCAGGCATCACCAGCCATGCCCAAATCTCCGGTTCCCGCTGAAACCACATCAGGGGGCGAATACACCGCCACAGAATGAACAGTGCTAATACCGGCGCACAATATCGCCACATCTCACCCAATGAACGGGCGATTGCGATTCCTTCATTTTGAAAAAAAGCATTTGACACAGAGCATTCATCTCCTTTCTCTGTGTCTATTCATCATCCTCAGCCTCTATATTTCTGTCATAACCGGGCTCCTCCGGATGCCGGATGGTGTTGGCAGGGGTCGTAGGCAGGTCATACACATCTTTGATCTCATAGTACATCTCCGTATTTAGCGGATAGCGTTTTTTGCCCAATTTCCGATTCACGGAATCAACGATCAGCGAGTAGACCACCGCAAAAATCGGCACGCCCAGCAGCATTCCCATAAAGCCAAAAACACCGCCAAACACCAAAATGGCAACCAGTACCCAGAAATCGGAAATGCCCAGCTTCTCACCAAGGATTCGATTCTCCACGATATTCCCATCCACCACCTGCAAAATCAGAATAAAAATCACGAAATACAGGGCATTCATCGGGTCATCCAAGAGCAATAAAAGTGTAGAAGGCACGGCTCCGATAAAAGGGCCAAAGAAGGGAATGATATTGGTCACGCCCACCAGCATTGCAATCAGCGGCGCAAAGGGCATACCCATAATCAGCAGCGCAATGTAGGTCACAACACCCACAAACAGGGCATCGATCAGCTTACCAACGACAAAGCCGCTGAAAATACGATTGGTGCGACGGGCTACCTCAAGAATCCGATCTGCCCGCTCCGCGCGAAACAGCGAAACAGTCAGCTTCTTCGCCTGAGAGCACAGCTCCTTCTTATAAATCAGAATATAGGCCGCCGCAACGATTCCCAGGAAGAAATTGAAAACAACCGCGACAACACCGTAAACGGAGCTGGTCACATTAAAGAACAACTCAGCAAAGTTTACATTTTTCAGCCAACCCGCAACCAAGTCGATCACAGCCTCCAAATTTTCAGAAAACCACTCATCGACAGGCGTGCCCGCAAAGGTGTCATGCACCCAGCTCAACACCGTATTTACATAGCGATCCAAGCGTTCCTGCCGCAGGAGGTCCGACAGGCTGTTTACCAAGGTAGGACCAATGAGGGCAATAAAAGCATAAATGGTCGCAAGGAGGAACAAAATCGCCGTGACCAAGCCACCGGCCCTGGAAAGCTTGTCCTTTCTGCCTTCCTTCCACTTGGTCTTATCCAACAGCTTGTGATACAAGCGAGAGGAAAAGTCCATGATGGGGCTCATCAAATAGGCAAAGACACAGCCGTAGAGCAGGGGCGAAATAATGGAAAGAAACTCCAAAATCATGTCGTAGAATCCGGGCAGATTGGTAAAAATCACACCAAAAACCACGCTGCAAACCACAACAATAAAGGCTGTCACACCCCATTTGATATATTTCTCATTACGATTCATGGGAATTGCCTCCTTTCCCTGCTATTAGAATACCACTTTTCCCATCAATCGTCAAGTATCGAAAAAAAGTCTTGCCTTTTCTGTCGATTTTGTGGTATGGTATGCAAGGGTGATAAACATGGCAAAATCAGAAGGCCAAAAGCTAAAGCTCTTATATTTGAAGGATTATTTGTGTCAGAACACGGACGAAGGACATCCCGCCTCCATCGCTGATCTGTTGCAGTTTTTGCAGAGCAAGGGCATTTCCGCTGAGCGGAAGGGCATATATGACGATATTGCCACCCTCAACGAATATGGAATCGAGATACTCTACCGTCGAGGCAAGCCCCAGGGCTATTATGCCACCCATCGGGATTTTGCCCTGTCTGAGCTGAAATTATTAGTGGATGCGGTGCTTTCCTCCCGTTTTCTTTCCGGCAGGCAATCAGCGGAGCTGATTCGCAAGCTCGCTGCCCTCTCCAAGAGCCATGAGGCAGTGCTGTTACGCCGAGAAATCGTTCTGTCCGGACGAGTGAAGTCAGCGGAGGATAACAGCATTTCCAATGTGGATGTGCTCCACGAGGCCATTGAAGCCAACTGTCAGATTCATTTCCGCTATTTTGACTGGGGCGTGGATTTGCAAAAGCACTACCGTCAGGGCATCTATACCGCCAGCCCCTACGCCCTGCTCTGGGACGATGAAAACTATTATCTCATCGCCCACAGCGAACGCCACGGCCTGACCCACTACCGAGTGGATAAAATGGAGGACATTTCCCTCACCAACATTCCCCGCATCATCACAGAAGATGCCAAATACTGTCACAGCGGCCTGTATTCCAAGGAGCAGTTCGGCATGTATCGCGGCGAGCGTGTCCAGGTAAAAATGCGCTTTGCCTCCACGCTGGCCGGCGTGGTCATCGACCGCTTCGGCCACGACTTGATTCTGGTTCCCGATGGAAGCGACCACTTCACCTTCCAAACCCATGTCGCCCTCTCCCCCAACTTTATGGGCTGGCTCACCAGCTTCGGCGGCCGCGCCACCATCATTCACCCCCCTGTCGCCATCGATGCCTACCGCCAGTTCTGCCAAACCGCCCTGAATGCCATTTCCGATTGAATGCCTCTCCGATTGAACGCCAGCTTTAGCTAAATGCCATTTCCAAAATAATACAAACGCCCGACGGGTATTCCTACCCGCCGGGCACCGTTTCATATTAGGTTTAAGATTTTCTTCTATAATGATTCTACAGCGAACAAATTTCCTTCATCTTGAAACAAGCCATACACATTATTCACCGCTGTGTTAATAGTCAATTCATCCGATATCTATTGAGGTCTAAAAGAGCAGACAGGAATCCAGCTATCTTGAGGATATGTAACAGTCATTATGATCCCATCCTCAAAAGAGGCCGCCCATTCTATCTCCCATGTCTCCAACATTATAAGTAACTCAGCCGCCATAGTCCTGCAGCAAGATCTTTCAAGACCGGTTTCGCAGTTTTAATCCATCCCATGTTTATTCCCATTTTCTCGCAAATCTTAACAATGCCCTAAGAGCACCATGCTTTTAGATGTTAATCGTTCTTGGTCGCAAGCCAAAGTAAGGCTAAAATCACAAAACCCTCATAAGCACATATCTCTCTTTGCTTCCAATTTCACAAATAACACATAAGAGCTTTCAAATTGCAAAGCCTCTTAACTACAAGGAATCATCATCGTTCTCCTTGATGGATTTCAGCTTGCGGTTTAACTCTTCCGCATCTAAATATGCAGTGAGCCATAATACGAAGCGCACTAAAATATAAACAAGTAGAACGAAGAAAGCGAGCAATAATAAATCCTGTATTAAGACCGGATCGTCTTCAGGCGCAGCATTATAGACAGTAGACAGTACAATTCCTTCAGCCAATATCAGCTGCAAAATCCGGCGGCACAGCAGTTGCTTTGCACTGAGATTTTCAGTTTCACAGGTCAGCAAGGCAGGAAAAGTACATACAGCCGCAAGAACCATAGGATAAAAAGTGTGCGCATAGCTTAAAACATGATTGCCTCCTGCAATCAATCCGGTAATTGCGTAAGCCAAGGAAACCCCAAAATACATAATTGGAAATACTTCAAAATAACACTTTATATATTTTTTCATTAGACAGTCCCCATTATTTTGGTTTTTAATTCTTTTGCAAACATACGAGAGATCACCACTTCTTCGCCATTATCCAGTCTGACAAGGATTCTGGCGCCCAAGGTTGGGTGGAATGACTCGATATGTGTCAAATTTACCAGCACAGACTTAGACACCCGCGCAAATTTTTTCTTCGCGTATTGTTCTTCCAACTCGTAAAGTCTCATTTTGATTTGATAGATCTCCTTGGCTGTATAAGCGAATACCCGCTCCCCCAAAGCCTCAAAATAGAGGATATCCGAAAGATTTAGAGTGAACACCTTTGCATCGACATATCCAATTAGGGTATTTCCCTTCATATGAACATAATCTCTGATATCTTCAAAATCCTTTGTCAATTCCACGCATTCCAGAACGACCCGTTCCTTTTCTTTGTCACTGATTGGTCGGATAAAAACCTCCATAAAGCACGCCCCTTTTCTATATTTATTTTACAAAACCACCAAAAACAAGTCAATATACTTCAGATAACATACACAAAATCACGACAAAATGCAGTATGACCCCATGTCAAGGGGCAGCTAATGCACGAATAAATCATAATATAGTCTATCACAGTTATCGCCCCTGTCAACCGTGTACATATATTTTTAGCACTGTTTATAATTGTCACGGGCAGCAATCCCCTGCGAGTCAAAACGGTTCGCAGGGGATTTTGTCTTGTTACATTTTCTATAGGCAAAACAAACAAAAATAACGGAATAATTTTGGATAAAATAACGATGGAACAATACTTGAAAAAACAGGAAATTGTGGTATGATTTATAGTGATATAGTATAGTGGTTCATTTCGCTGTACAATTAAAAAGGAGGTACTTCTATGAGCAAAAAACATCGCATCTTATCTGTGCTGTTAGCCTTGTCGATGCTGCTGTCTGCCTTTGGCATACTGAGCGCATCTGCTGCAGCCCCCACTTCACTGGACATCGCAAAAATCGCATCCATCTCCGGTGACACCGCCAACGCCTTCAAGTCCGCTATCCAAAAAGGAAGCCTGGATATCGACGGCGTATACTACAATGTCACCTTCCCCGCTCTGAACTACACCGAGTTCGAAATGGGCTATGAAGATTATATCCTTATGGCCGCCAATGCTATCTACGCTCTGTCCGAGGGTGAAGCAGCTACCACTCAGATCGCATACAAGGATATCACCAACGATACCGATGCCGTGAAGAATGGTAAGGGCACTTCCCTGAACAAGGCGCAGTATGTAGAGCTGGCAGAGCGTGTTTCCAAGTATGGCAACACCATGGGCAAGCTCCCCTCCAGCTTTAACCGTCCCACCGACGGCACCAATGTGTACGAAGGCCGCATGACCATTTACTCCATCGGTCACCTCTTTGCAGAGGTCCTGACTGCTTACAACACCGCCAAGACTCTCCCCGCAACCGTGACCTTCCTGCCCGTGCACTACGGCAATGTAGAAGTCACCCCCGCCAAGCCCGCAGAGCCCGAAGATTGGTATTCTGCTGTCATCGAAGCCGCTGTCAATGTGAAGGCCAGCATGGCCAGCAACACCCTGCCCGGCTCCATCGCTGTCGGCCCCATCACTGTGACTCCCGCTCAGTTCCTGTATCTGGCATGTAAGGTTACCGTAGGCCTCAACAGCGGCACCACCTCCGCCACCCTCACGGTTCCCGTTGCCGAAGAACCCGGCAATCCCCAGAATGTCGTTACCGGTCAGAGCTACAAGTCTGACTATGTTGACATGGCAGGCCGTGTCGCCACCTACATCGACAACAACAAGCAGGCTCCCAACTGTGCTACCAGTAATGAGCTGGGCGGCTATGTCGGTTACTATGAGCTGATCAGTGCCTTTGCAAGAATCCTTGCTTTCTGGAAGTCCGACAACATGCTTCCCAACTATGTTACCATTTCCGCTTGGTCCGGCACCGTACAGGATGTAACCACTCCCACGACTCCCACTCCTCAGCCCACCGAGCCCACTACCGCCAAGCCCACCGAGACCACTCCCACTCCCACCACTCCCTCTATGACCAACGATTGGTACACCAATGTCGTTCTCGCGGCTTCCTATGTGGTGGATTATGTGGCCTCCGAGGAAGAGCTGCCCGCTACCATTACTGTCGGTACCACTTCCTGCAAGTATGCACAGTATCTGTATCTGGCTGCTCAGGTCGTCAACGGCATCAATAACGGTCAGACCACCGGCACTCTCAGCATTCCCAGTGTCTCCGAGCCCAGCAGCCCCGCCTCTACCTTGACTGCCGGCACCTTCCAGAAGTCTGAGTATCTGGATATCCTGACCAGAATCAAGAACTACATGGATAACAACGGCCAGGCTCCTAACTATGCCAGCACTTCTTTGGGGCAGATCCAGCACGAGGGTGCCCTCTATCTGGCTGCCAGCATTCTGGATTACTATGCTGACAACGGCAAGCTGCCCGACAGCATTGCTGTAAAGCCCTGGTACGAGTACCTTGGCATTACCTCTGGTGACGCTTCCTTCGGTAATGACTTCTCTGCCTACAAGCAGTACATGGTTCCCACCAGCAACTGCCAGTCCAACAACGCTACCATCATCTCTGTTGCTAAGACTGCTATGGCCTACAGCTCCGGCTCTCACGGTGGATTTAAGAAGCCCGCTTCAACTTATCAGGCCATGTTCAATGTCATGGAGTACATCCTCTCCAAGATTTCCTACTCTTACTATTATAATACCCAGCAAGGTGCCTTGGCCACTTGGAACGCCAAGTCCGGCAACTGCTGTGACATGGCACACCTCGTCGCCGCTTGTGCTCGTGCACTGGGCGTCCCCGCTCGTTATGAGCACTGGAACTGCCAGTTTGCGGTTTCCAACACCGGACATGTTTGGGCCTCTGTTTACTGCCCCGATGCCCCCGGCACCAACAGCTACAACAAGGCCGGCTGGCTGCCCGCTGACCCCGTAAACACTCCCAACTATCTGGGCTATCAGAACCACACCAACGAATACAGCTACGGCGGTCCTTACGCAACCCTGCCCTTCTAATTACAAAAAATGCACCCTGTACCGCAAGGTACAGGGTGCAACTATGCGTGTCAAAAAAGCCCGAAACGAGCTTTGCACCAAAGCCTCCCTTGTGTAAAGGGAGGCGGCTCGCCGGAAGGCGAGACGGAGGGATTGCCTGAAAGGTTTCGTTTTTGTTTGTTATTTTTTAGGGAGGGAATACAAACTTTTCATGTAACAATCCCCCAGTCATTTTGTGCCCTTGGCACAAAATGACAGCCCCCTACACAAGGGGCCCTTGGGTGCTTCCGAAACCTATAGTTTTTTGAC